>JALREE010000001.1 GCA_023256835.1 Pseudomonadales bacterium
GGCGCGCGGGGCTGTTCGTTGAAGAAGCGGCGCAGGCCGAAGGAGCTGCTGCGCACGCCTTCGGTGGGGGCGCGCATGCGCAGCACCGGTTGCAGCGACTCATCCCAGCGACTGAAGGCGGCGTTCATCTCGGCGCTCTCCCGATTGATGCGCACCATGTCCTCGTTGTTGGGATTCACCTGGCGCTCGTTGGTGATGGTCAGTCGCTGTTCCACATACTGCTTGTCAGTCACCGTGAAGCTCAGTGAGCGGCTGTTGCCTGCCGCGTCGCGCAGTTCCAGCGCATGCGTGCCCGGCGAAGCTGACAGTGGAATTCCGACAACGGCGTACTGCAGGCCGTCGACTTCCGCCAGCAGCACGCGCGACTCGCGGTAGTGGGCGGAGCCGGCCTGCATGCCCGTGGGCAGCACGGCCACGCCGCCAGGCACTGCACTGGAAACCGGCAGGGCGTCCACCGGTACCGCAAGTGCGGGGGCGGCCTGGGTGAAGGCGAGCAGGAGGGTCAGCAGTGGCAGTGACAATCGAGAGAGACGGCGGGTGCGGGTCATGGGCGGACTCCAGGGGCTCAGGCGTCAGGCAGTGGCGCGTCGGGCAGGATGGTGACGACGGTGCTGCGCACGGCGCCGCTGCCAAGCCGGGTGTGCAGTGTCTGGCCGGGCGCGAGTTGCTGCGCGTCACGTACCAGCTCGTGGCGCTCGGTCCAGGTGATGCTGTAGCCCCGGCGCAGGGTCTGCAGCGGGCTGATGCTGTCCAGGCTGCGGGCGAGTCCCGCAAGCGCAGCCTGCCGGCGCTGCAGGCTCTGCTGCAGGGCCCGTTGCAGGCGATGCTGCAGGGCCGCCTGGCGCAGGCCGTGCTGGCGGATGACGGTCAGCGGCGAGTGCAGGGCGAGGGTCTGCTGCAACCGGTGCAGCCGATGTCCGGCGTTCGCCAGCCGCTGCCGCGTGGCGCGCAGCAGACGCCCCTCCAGCATGTCGAGGGTCTGTGCATGTTCCTGCAGCCGGCGGCCCGGATGCTTGAGCTGACGGATCCGCCAGAGCAGATCGCGAGCGGCGTGCTGCAGGCGCTCGCCGATCAGCCGGCGCAGCAGCAGGGTGAAGCCTTCCAGCGTCTGCAGCAGCTCGTTCTGGTCCGGACTCAGCAGCTCGGCCGCTGCCGACGGGGTCGGTGCGCGCAGGTCGGCCACGAAATCGGCGATGGTGATGTCGGTCTCGTGGCCCACGGCGCTCACCACCGGCAGCTCGCTGCCATGGATGGCCCGCGCCACGCTCTCCTCGTTGAAGGCCTGCAAGTCTTCGAGTGACCCGCCACCGCGCCCCACGATCAACACGTCCAGGCCGAGCTGCGCTGCCCGGCGATTGGCCGTGGCGATGGCCCTGACGATGGCGGGCGGCGCTTCCACCCCTTGCACCGGCACGGGCAGGACGGTGATGGCGATGGCGGGAAAGCGCCGTCGCAGCACACTCAGGATGTCCCGGATCACCGCTCCAGTAGGCGAGGTGATCACGCCGATGTGGCGCACATGGGCGGGCAGGGGACGCTTGCGCTGTGCGTCGAACAGGCCCTCGGCGGCCAGCTTCTGCTTGAGCTGCTCGAAGCGGCGGCGCAGGGCGCCATCGCCGGCTTCCTCGACGGACTCGGCGATCAGCTGATAGTCCCCGCGCCCCTCGTAAAGACTCAGGCGCCCGCGCACTTGCACCTGCATGCCGTCCCGCGGCCGCATCCCGGCACCCATGTTGCGGTTGCGGAACATGGCACAGCGGATCTGCGCGCCTTCGTCCTTGAGCGTGAAATACCAGTGGCCCGAGGCCGGCAGCGCCAGATTCGAGATCTCGCCTTCCACCAGCACATTCGGGAAATGCCCTTCC
>JALREE010000005.1 GCA_023256835.1 Pseudomonadales bacterium
CGGGACCAGGCGGGCATGGTCAGGGCCGGGCCATCGGCAGCCAGGACGCTCTCGGCGACCATGGCGCCGGCGCCCGCCAGGCTCAGGCCCAGCAGATGTCGGCGGCTCAGCAGGCCGTTGCCTGCCACTCTTTCCAGCGCAATTGCGTGGTTGTTCTTGTTGTTGTCATTCATGGCAGGGTTACCGGAATTTGTCTTGATGGAAGGTTTGCTGCTACTGTTCGGGCTCTGTTCAAAGCTGGCAGAAAGCCTAAATGTTTGATGTGTCAAAAGCCATAGCAGGTGCCGCGCTGGTACTGTGCAGCCAGGGCGTGACTGCCCAGGATGCACGGCCGGCGGAAGTCCTCATCGACATGCTGCACTGGGAAGAACGCATCCTCTCCTCCAACACCGAATACCGCGGCGTGATCGTCGATGGCGAACGCGTGGTGCGGGCCCGGGCCGACGGCACGGCCAGCGCGCTGTACCAGCGCCGACGCATCAACCTGGAGCGCACACCCTATCTGCAGTGGCGCTGGCGCATCGACAACACCCTGGGCCCCACCCACCCCGAACTGTCTCGCAACGGGGATGACTTCCCCGCCCGACTCTACGTCATGCGCACTGGCGGCCTGCAGTTCTGGCAGTCGCGCGTGCTGATCTATGTCTGGGCCAGCAATCAGCCCACCGGCAGCCACTGGATAAGCCCGATCGCCGGCAGCAACACCCGCATGTTCGCGGTGGACTCGGGCGACGCCCTGGCCGGGCAGTGGCGCACCCACTCCCGCGATGTGCGGGCCGACTGGCTGGCCGCCTTCGGCGAGGAACTCGATCGCGTGGATGCCGTCGCCATCATGACGGACGCCGACAACAGTGAGAGCTTCCTGCAGGCCTGGTATGCCGACATTCTCTTCAGTGCCCGGCCGCTGGCCGCCGGCGCTCCCCAGACCGGTGCCGCCGCACCGGCCGACCGGGACTGATCGTCCCCCCTGTTCAGGAGTCCCCACGTGGCCACCATTACGTTTCACGGCGCAGCCCAGGAAGTCACCGGCTCGTGCCATCTGCTCGAATCCCCCGCACTGGGCCGCGTGCTCCTGGACTGTGGCGTGCGCCAGGGCGGCGATGCCTTGAATCGCGTGCAGGACGAAGGCTTCCCCTTCGAGCCCGCCAGCATCGACGCCGTCATCCTGTCCCATGTGCATCTGGACCACTCCGGTCTGCTGCCAAGCCTGGTGCACCAGGGCTTCAACGGGCCCATCCTGTGCACCGATTCCAGCCGCGGCCTGCTGCGCATCCTGCTGGAAGACGCCGCCGGGCTGTATCAGCGTGACCTGGAACACGAGAACCTGCGCTGCGCGCGCAGCGGCCGCGAGCTGCTGGCGGCCGAGTACGACGACGACGATGTGCGCAAGGTGCTGCAGCTGTGCCAGACCACCCCGTACGACACGCCGGTGCCGGTGGGCAGCAACGCGGTGCTCACCTTCCACGATGCGGGCCACATCCTCGGCTCGGCCATCGTCGAACTGGTGCTGACCGAGAAAGGCCAGCAGCGCCGCCTGGTGTTCTCGGGCGATCTGGGCAAGTCCAATTCCGTGCTGATGAATGACCCGGCCATCCTGCACAAGGCCGATGTCGTGCTGATGGAAGGCACCTATGGCGACCGCGACCACCGCTCCCTGGATGCCAGCCTGGAGCAGCTCGAGACCATCCTGCACAAGACCTGGGCGCGCGGCGGCAATGTGATGATCCCGGCCTTCGCCGTGGGCCGCTCCCAGGAAGTGCTCTACCACCTCGGCTGCCTCTACCACGCCGGCCGGCTCGACCCGTGGCAGGTGTTCCTCGACAGCCCCATGGCCATCGAGGTCACCGAGGTCTATGACCGCTGGCTGAAACAGCTCGACAGCAAGGACATCCGCTGCCTGGACCAGGCCGGCCGTGACTCGTTGGCCGACTTCCTGCCCACCCTGCAGCTGACCAGTGGCACCGACGCCTCCATGGCCATCAACAAGATCAAGCAGGGCGCCATCATCATCGCCGGCAGTGGCATGTGCACCGGCGGCCGCATCCGTCACCACTTCAAGCATCGGCTGTGGCGCGAGCAGAACACGGTGCTGTTCATCGGCTTTCAGGCCAAGGGCACGCTGGGCCGGCTGCTGGTGGATGGCATGAAGAAGGTGCGCCTGTTCGGCGACGAATACCTGGTGCGCGCCCGCATCGAGACCCTGGGCGGCTTCTCGGCCCATGCCGGGCAGAGCGAGCTGCTCGACTGGGCGAAGCAGTTCGAGACGAACCCCCGCTTCCTGCTGGTGCATGGTGAGGCCCAGGCGCTGGAGGCACTGTCGCAGAAACTGTGGACAGACTGCGGCATCCGCAGCGAGATCCCGGCGCGGGGCAGCACCATTGCCTTCTGAACCGCGGCGCGTCCTCAGACGCCCAGCGCGCGCAGACCCTCCGCCAGCAACGGCGCCAGATCGATCTGCTCGCCCGGCCCCGGGATGCTGTTGCAGGTCACCACTCGCAGCCCTGCCGCCAGCATCTCCTCGCGCGCCCCTTCTGCGAAGAGGCCGTGCACGCCGATGCACAGCGGGGCGCACAGGCCCGCGGCCTGCAGATGCTGCGCCGCCTGCTGCATGGTGCGACCAGTGCTGATGATGTCGTCCACCAGCACCGGCGTGTGCTGGCGATACGCCTCGACATGCGGCAGGGACACCGACACGTCACGATCCCCGAAGCGCTCCTTGGTGAGCACCTCGTACGGGCAGGCGGCCGCCTCGGCGACGCGTGCCGCCCATTGCTCCGATTCGCCGTCCGGCCCGATCACTACCGGCTTGTCCACATGGGCACGCAGCCAGTCGGCGATCGGCCGCACGGCCGTCATGGCCAGCGCCGGAATGCTGTAGACCTCGCGCAGGGCATGAATGCGGTG
>JALREE010000009.1 GCA_023256835.1 Pseudomonadales bacterium
TCGATGTTCCGGAATCTAGCGACCGCCCGACTGTTGAACAAAGCTTCGGTGTCGGAACAGGAGAACGAGCGAATCACGCCTGATGCTGACCTGTATTACAGATTCTGTCAAACGGAATCCGTACATCGTGCGGGTTGGCGCCGGCGAATATAGCCTAGGCTTATTCCCACTCAATCGTCGCGGGCGGCTTGCCTGTGATGTCGTAGACCACGCGGCTCACGCCCTTCACTTCGTTGACGATACGGCGCGAGCAGACATCGAGCAGCTCGTAAGGCAGATGCGCCCAGTGGGCCGTCATGAAGTCGATGGTCTCGACGGCGCGCAAGGCAATCACCGGATCATGGCGACGGCCATCGCCCGTGACGCCTACGCTTTTGACCGGCAGGAACACGGCGAAGGCCTGGCTCGTCTTGTGATACCAGCCGGCGCGGTGCAGTTCCTCGATGAAGATGGCGTCGGCACGGCGCAGCACGTCACAGTATTCCTTCTTCACTTCACCAAGGATGCGCACGCCAAGACCTGGCCCGGGGAACGGGTGACGGTAGACCATGTCGTAGGGCAGCCCGAGTTCCAGGCCGATCCTGCGCACCTCGTCCTTGAACAGCTCGCGCAGAGGTTCCACGAGTCCCAGTTTCATGTCCGCGGGCAGACCACCCACATTGTGGTGCGACTTGATGACATGCGCCTTGCCGGTCCTGGAGCCGGCGGATTCGATCACGTCCGGATAGATGGTGCCCTGGGCGAGCCACTTCACATTCGGAATCTTCGCCGCTTCGTCGTCGAACACCTCGATGAAGGTGCTGCCGATGGCTTTGCGTTTCTTCTCCGGATCGCTGACGCCAGCCAGCGCACCAAGGAACCGGGCCTCGGCATCGGCACGAATCACCTTCACGCCCATGTTCTTCGCGAAGGTCGCCATCACCTGTTCACCTTCGTTCAGACGCAGCAGCCCGTTGTCGACGAACACACAGGTCAGCTGATCGCCGATGGCCTTGTGCAGCAACGCCGCCACCACCGAGGAATCGACGCCACCGGAAAGCCCCAGCAGCACGTGATCACTGCCCACCTGGGCGCGCACGCGCGCGATGGCGTCCTCGATGATGCTGGCCGAGGTCCACAGAGCCTCGCAGCCACAGATCGTGCGCACGAAGCGTTCCAGAATGCGCATGCCTTGCAGGGTGTGGGTGACTTCCGGATGGAACTGCACGCCGTAAAGCGGCTTGCTGACGTGGGCCATGGCGGCGATCGGCGCACTGGCCGTGGCGGCGGCGATGAAGAACTGCGGCGGCAGAGTCACCACCTTGTCGCCGTGACTCATCCAAACATCGAGCACGGCCGTGCCATCGGCAGCCACGCGATCCTCGATGCCTTCAAACAGTGCCGAGGCTGCCGGCAGCGTGACCTCCGCATAGCCGAATTCGGATTTGTCCGAGGCTTCAACCTTGCCGCCGAGCTGCTCGGCCATGGTCTGCATGCCGTAGCAGATGCCCAGCACCGGCAACTCGCCTTCGAGCAGGAAGGCCGGCGCACGGGGCGAGTCGGCCAGGGTGGCCGTCTCGGGCCCGCCGGAGAGGATGACACCTCGGGCAGCGAAGGCGCGGATGTCGTCGTCGCTGGCGTTGTCCCAGGCCCAGATCTCGCAGTAGACGCCGAGCTCGCGCACACGGCGGGCGATCAGCTGGGTGTATTGGGATCCGAAGTCCAGAATCAGGATTTTCTGGCTGTGAATGTCTTGGCTGCTCATGCTCTGGATTCTTGCTGCTGATTCGAGTGGATGCGCGAGCAGACGCCCGCGCGACGGACAGACTGCCGCATGAGCCTCAGCTCATGCGGTAGTTCGGGGCTTCCTTGGTGATGCTGACGTCGTGCACATGGCTTTCGTTCATGCCGGACGAGGTGATCTTCACGAACTGCGGCTTGGTGCGCATCTGCTGGATGTTCTCGCAGCCGGTGTAGCCCATGCTGGAGCGCACGCCGCCCATGAGCTGATGCACGATGGCTGACATCGGACCCTTGTAGGGCACGCGGCCTTCGATGCCTTCCGGCACGAGCTTCTCGGCGCCGGAACCGACATCCTGGAAGTAACGATCACTGGAGCCCTGGGAGGCGGCCATGGCGCCCAGCGAGCCCATGCCGCGATAGGCCTTGTAGCTGCGACCCTGGAACAATTCGACCTCGCCCGGGGCCTCTTCGGAACCGGCCAGCAGGCTGCCGATCATCACCACGTGAGCGCCGGCCGCGATCACCTTGGCGATGTCGCCTGAGAAGCGGATGCCGCCGTCGGAGATGATGCAGACATTTGTGCCCTTCAGCGCTTCGGCCACGTTCGAGACGGCCGTCATCTGCGGCACGCCGACACCGGTCACGATGCGGGTGGTGCAGATGGAACCCGGCCCGATGCCGACCTTCACGGCGTCGGCACCGGCGTCAGCGAGATCCTTGGCCGCTTCGGCGGTGGCGATATTGCCGCCGATCACCGGAATGTGCGGGTAGAGCCCCTTGATGCGACGCACCTGATCGAGCACACCCTGGCTGTGACCATGGGCCGTGTCGACGATGATCACATCCACGCCGGCTTCCACGATGGCGGCCACACGTGCCGGGGTGTCCGGCCCGGTGCCCACGGCAGCGGCCACACGCAGACGGCCGTACTGATCCTTGCAGGCATTGGGATAATCTTCGGACTTGCGGATGTCCTTGAGTGTGATCAGGCCTTTCAATTCGAACGCATCGTTGACCACCAGGATCTTCTCGATGCGGTGCGTGTGCAGCAGGTCCTTCACTTCCTGATGTGTGAAGTGCTCCTTCACGGTGACCAGGTCCTGCTTCGGGGTCATGATGGCGGAGACGGGGGCTTCGTAATTGGATTCGAAGCGCACGTCGCGGCTGGTGACGATGCCGACCAGATTCGGGCCTTCCACCACCGGCATGCCGGAGATGTCGTTCTCGCGCATCAGGGCGATGAGTTCGCGGATAGTGGCGGTGGGGGCGATGGTGATCGGGTCTTTCACCACCCCGCTTTCGTACTTCTTGACCAGTCGCACTTCGCGCGCCTGCTGCTCGATGGTCATGCTCTTGTGGATCACGCCCAGACCACCTTCCTGCGCCATGGCGATCGCGAGTCGAGACTCGGTGACCGTGTCCATGGCAGCGGAAATCAGGGGGATGTTCAAAGAGATTGACGCGGTCAGTTGCGTCTTGAGACTGACCATTTTGGGGAGCACGGTGGAGTGTGCCGGCACAAGGAGAACGTCATCGAATGTCAAAGCTTCTTCAGCAATGCGCAACATAAGATTTCCACGTATTTACAAAAACGCGAGTATACCGACCTCATTTCCGGCTGTACACCTGCAGTTGCAAGGAGTGGAACAGGGCGAAGCGCCCGGATTTCGCGACCGGTTCGAAGCCGTTGCGGGCCATTTCGGCATGCAGTTCACGCGCCGAAACGCTGTACTGCTTGATGGGTTTTCCCGTCAGCAGCAGACGCAGACGACGCCGCATCGACGTGACCGACAGCGGCGAGATGCGTGACACGAGCATGTAGCGTGCGCTGACCCTGCATAGTTCGTCGAGCAGGCGGCCACGCAAGGCAGGACTCTCGAAATGGTGCAGCAGGCGGAAGCACAGGGTGGCGTCGAAAGCGCGATCGGCATAGGGCAGCGCGAAGAGATCGTGCCGCTCGAACCGCACCGGCACCTTCGCTTCGGCGGCAAGCGACTCCGCCAGCTCCAGCGCGGCTTCGCCAAGATCGACACCCGTCACCTGCAGTCCCATGCGGGCCAGCGCGATGCTGGCGCGTCCCACACCACAAGGCGCATCGAGCAGGGTGGCAATCCCCCTGACATGACGCATCGCGTCCTCGATCATCGCCATTTCCTGCGTGTGCTTGGACTGCTTGCGCTGATTGTAGGTGCGCGCCGATTCCACATCGGATTTGACGCGGGCATAGCTGATCTTGTCGCTCATGCGGAAAACTCCTTGGAAAACTCGGCAAGTACGGGAAAGCGTCGGGACAGGCGCGTGATCACGCGAGGCGCCTTGTCGAGATAGGCCTGCAGCAGTGCCTGCAAGGACGCAGGGTCCAGCCACGAGGTGCGGCGCAGCAACTGGGTAAGATCGGCAAAGGCCGCATCGGCGGCAAACAGTCGCTTGCGCGCACGTTCGAAATCGATCAGTTGCAGGCAGCCCTGTTGCAAGTCCACGAACATGTGATTGGGAAACAGCGCCCCGTGCTGCCAGCCGCTGGCATGCAGCGCATACAGGGCCTGGCCGATGGCGATCAATGACGCAGACGAGTGCAGCAGTGCAACCGGACTGTGCTCGTATGCGGCAAGGGTCGGCCATGCGATCTCCCGGGTCAGCAGCAATGCGCGCTGCCGGCAGCCTGTGCACGCAAGACCATAGGCCTGCAATTCCACAGAGGGCCAGCCCTGTGCCACGCCGCGACGCAGGGCATCGATCTCGTAGCGAAAGGTGGGCGCACCGAACGGATGGCGCCACGAATAGCGCTTCTGCTGCTCCTGTCGCTTCAGGTACCAAAGCCCCGTGGCTCCATCCCGCTGGGGCAACGTCAGTTGACTGACACCGCTCCAGCCACCTCGCCGCTGGTTGATGGGCTCCACGAAGTCGCGCGGCATCTCCCACAAGGCCTCGAAACTGTCCAGCCCGGCACGCTCCAGTGTCCGGATCAGCTCGCCATGGCGCACCTGAAGTGGCTGGCGGGAGCGGGTCAACGGCAGGGTCTGCAGGAAGTACACAGCTCGCTCCTAATGGTAGAAGCGCGACAGTTCGCGCGCGAACAGGCCCAAGGCGTCACGATAGGCGCCATCGACACTGGCTAGCACCACGGGCTCGTCGTGCAGGTTGGTGGTGCCGTCGTCCAGGGCGGCGCCCTTCTTGCTGAACACCATCTTCACCTCGGGCGTGATCAGCGTGTTGCCATGCCAGTCGCTGGCCACGGTGTAGTCACGGTCGTACTGCGGTGACAGCAGATCACTGCCGTAGCTGTAGCTGGCCGGATCCAGCTCCACGCCGAGTGCGGCCAGCACGGTGGCGGGCAGATCGAGATGGCTCGTCATGCGTGCGACTGCGCCTGCGGCCTGCCCGGGCACATGCACCAGCAAGGGCACGCGAATCTGCTCCTGACTGAAGGTCGAGTTGTGACCCCAGCGTCCGTTCTCCATGAACTCCTCGCCATGATCCCCGGTGACGACCACGATCGTGCTCTCCAGCAGCCCCTGCGCCTGCAGGGTGTCGAACACGCGGGCCAGCTGGCTGTCCAGATGGTGAACGGCGTTGAGGTAACGGGCCCGGATACGTTCGATTTCCTGCTCGATGCCCACCGTCAGGTAGTTGAAGTCGCCGATGTAGTCGGGCGCGATGACACTGTCTTCGGGGAAGTAGTAATTGGCGTGGGCGGACTCGAAGAACATGAAGCTGAAGAAGGGCGCCTCGGCATGCTCGATGAAGTCCAGCATGCGCGTCACATTGCGCCGATCCCGCTCCCAGCCCGCTCCGTCGGTGTCCGAATGCAACTGCTCCGGCGCGAAGCCGGCGAAAATCGTCTGGTCGAATTCCGGGTAGGAAAAGCGCGAACTGGTCCAGCCCTTCATGGCGTAGCCGTTGTTGCGCAGCAACTCCATCAACAAGGGCTGCCGTCTGGCGTTGAGAAAGTCGAACCAGTAGCTGCCATACAGCCCGTAGAACTGCGAGAACATGCCCATGCGGGTGCCGTTGCCGCCGCTGTAATGCTCGCGGAAATTGCGTGCCTGCGCGGCAAAGGCAGTGGTCTGCGGCATGATCTGCGGGGTAAGGGAGTCGGCACGCCAGGATTCCGCCACCAGCCAGACAATGTTGAGAGGGCGCTCGAGCGCTGCTGTCGGCGCCGCGGGATAGTCGATGCTGCCGGAGGTGCCCGCGAGCTCACTGGCATCCTGCTCCGGTCGCTGGCTCGTGAAGCCTGCCCTCTCCAGCAGGCTGCCCGCGGTGACAGGCACGTACCAGATCAATCGATCAGCCGTGGCCAGAATGCTGCGCTCGTAGCGAAACTCCGACCAGGCATACCAGAGCGCCTGCGTCAGCAGCAGCACACTGAACAGCGGCAGCAGGCGCCAGCGTCGGCGCGGCAGCAGTCGCTCCAGGGGCAAGAGCCGCACGCTGATCAGCAGCAGCGCAGCCAGACCGAGCACCAGCAAGGCCAGCGTGACATTCGTCGAGGTCGATACCCCCATGGCCTCCACCCCGCCCGGCGTGAGCAGGAGGTTGAGCACGAAGTAGTTGAAATAGAAGCCGAACATCTGCTGCAGCTTGTAGTTGGCCAGCAGGAACAACAGCGTGAACAGTGCAGTGACGTGCACGGCAGCCGCCAGCAGCGGCGACGCACGCCCGCGGCGCTGGCCTGTGGCGTGAAGCCCGTACAGCAGCAGCAGCGGGCTCGTCAGCAGAACGGTCTGCACCGAGGCAGCGAACAGGAGAAACACGGCCGCCGCGGCGCCAGTCACTGCCGGTGCGGCGAGCACGAGAAGAACGCCGAAGGTGCACAGCAGGGTCAGCAGCACACTGCGCAGAGGAAGAGCTGAGGACATGGCGACGAATTCCTGGCACACGGGCTCGATGAACTTCGTCGCAGTCTGGACAAGCAGAATTAAGTGAACATTAAGTGCGGATCAAAACTCGTATTCCAGCAGGAAGCGGAAGGTGTAATCCGGCGTGGTGTCGTTCAGGGGCAGGATCAGCCCGGTTTCCCAGGCCCACTTCGAAGCCCCTCCCGTGCGCACCAGACCGGTCAGCACCGGCCCGATGCCCCGGGTGAACTGGTCGGCGTAGAACTCGACGCCGGGCTCCAGGGTTTCGCGCAGGCGGTAACGCCACTGCGCCGACACGAAGGTCTCGAACTCGTTGTCGATGTCGGAACCGAACTCATACTCCAGGCCCAGGTTGAGGGTCCCCACCCAGTTGCCGAACTGACGGCTGCTCAGTGCCGCCACGGCCGCTTCCGAGATGCTCTCGCTGCGCTCGCGCTCGAAGGGAACGCCCAGCCGTTCACAGAATGGTCGCTCGATGAAAGCGATCTCGCGCCAGCACGCCGGGCATAATCCGCCCTGTTCGGCGATTGCGCGGCGGCAGACAAGGCAGGCGGGCGGATAGATGACATCGACCAGCGCTCCGCCGGCGCGGCGCGCCAGATCGAAGAGGGGTTGAAGCGCGGTTCTAGCCGCGCTCATCCCAGCAGTCCGCCGGCTTTCGGCGCCAGCGGATTTTGCATCATCGCCTCGGCGTCCGCCTGTCCGACGCCCGGCCAGTTGACCAGCGAGGCGTAGAGCGCCTCGATGAAACGCTCGTCGAGATCTTTCAGAATAAACACAATGCGGGTGCGGTGATCATCATCGGGCCAAGCGTCGAGGCGTTGTGGCGGATGAAACACATGCTGCACGCCATGAATCACCACCGGCCGGTTCACTTCATCCGAGAGCGCGACGATGCCTTTAACCCGCAGCAGCTTTGGACCATGCGTGCCACGCAGCAGTTCAATGAACGCCTCGAAGCTCGAGGGCGCGAAAGGTTTGTCGCCGGT
>JALREE010000051.1 GCA_023256835.1 Pseudomonadales bacterium
GTGCTGCTGCTGACCGGCAGCGGCGTCTGGTTCACGCTGCGCACCGCCGGTGTGCAGGGCCTCAGTGCCCGCCGGGCCTTCGCCATCATGCGAAGGCAGCGCCGCGCCACCACCGGCATCAGCGCCACGGCCTCGTTCCTGCTGGGACTGGCCATGCGGGTGGGGCCGGGCAATATCGTCGGTGTCGCCGGCGCCATCGCCGTGGGCGGCCCGGGGGCCCTGTTCTGGATGTGGGTGGCGGCCGCCTTCGGCATGGCCACGGCCTTCGTGGAATCGGTGCTGGCGCAGCTGTTCAAGGAGCGCAAACAGGACGAGTTTGTGGGCGGCATGCCCTATTACGGCCAGCGCCTGCTGGGCAACCGGCGCTGGGTGGGCGTGACGCTGGCCAGTGCTTTCATCGTCTACGCCCTGTTCAATGTGCCTTCGCAGACCTTCAACATCTTCACGGCGGTCGGCATGCTGGCCGACACGGCCACCGGACAGCAGTCCGCGCGGCAGTCGCCGCTGTACTACGGCATCGCCCTGGTGCTGGTCGTGAGCTGTGCCTGGCTGATCCTGGGCGGCATCCGCCGCGTCACCCACTGGACCAACCGCCTGGTGCCCGGCATGGCCGGCGTGTTCTGCGGCCTGTCCCTGCTCATCGTCCTGGTCAATCTGCCCTTGCTCCCGGACTTCTTCCGCCTGGTGTTCGGCGGCGCCTTCGCCCCGGACGCCCTGTTCGGTGGCAGCATCGGCATCGCCATCGCCGAGGGCGTGCGCCGCGGGCTGATGTCCAACGAGGCCGGTCAGGGCACCATCACCATGGCCGCGGCGGTGGCCGACAACGACCATCCCTGCGAGCAGGGCTTCGTGCAGGCCATGGGCGTGTTCTTCGACACCCTGGTGATCTGCACGCTCACCGGCTTCATCGTCGTGCTGGCCCATCTGTGGACGGACTCCGCCAGCAGCGCCGAATGGGCCGCCGCCAGCGCCGCGCGCCTCGACCTCTACGTCGCCTCGGTGCAGTCCTTGACGCCAGCGCTGTTCGACCGCGGCCTGGTGATCCTGGTCAGCGCCTGTTACGCCCTGTTCGCGTTCACCACCCTGCTCGGCATGATTTCCTTCGCGGAGATCTCGGCCAATCTGATCTCGCGCTCGCCCCGGTTCATCCTTGGCATCCGCGTGCTGGGTTCCCTGGTGTTCGTGCCCTTCGGCGCCCTGACCGTGCTGGCAGGCCTTGAGCTGGGCAATCTGTGGGCGATCACTGACCTCACCAATATCCTGATGGTCTACATGAACATTCCCTTGCTGCTGCTGGGCGCGCCAATGGTGTACAAGGCCCTGGCGCACTATCGCGCCACCGACGGCGGCAAGTTCCTGTCTGAGCGCATCGGTGTGCAGACAGCCCACTGGGTGGCCTCCGAACAACGCCATCTGCCCGACACCGAGGAGAATTCCCCACGATGAACACCACCGGCAATGCGGCATCCACCACACGAGCTGCCGCCCGCACCCCCGGCCTGGCCCAGTCTCTGCTGTGCTTCGGCGGCAATTTCCTGATGATTTCGACGGGCCTGTTCGTGTTCCAGATCGGCCTGCACATCGTGCTGTTCTTCTGCCTGCTGTGGACGGCGCTGCACGCCTGGCTGCTGGGACACGACTTCACTGCCATCCGCGAAATGATGAACGCGGGCATCGCCAAGGCCCTTCCCGCGCTCTACATCTTCGTGCTGATCGGCATGCTGATTGCCGCCTACATGCAGAGCGGCACCGTGGCGGCGCTCATCCATCACGGCCTCGACCTGCTGAGCCCCGCCCTGTTC
>JALREE010000081.1 GCA_023256835.1 Pseudomonadales bacterium
TGCTCCATCTGGTCGGCGCCGTTGGCCACCGCCGGGTAGAGCTCGTGGGACGACACGGGAATGCCCGCCTCGTGGGCCAGTTCGATGGCCCGCTTCTGCACGGTGTAGTCCTGGCGCACATAGCTCTTGTACATGTTCAGCTGCAGCTCGGTGGAAAGCCGCGCGGAATCCTCGATGCGCACCAGATCCTCCACGGTCTCGGAGACACCATAGGACACGCGTGTGCCCTCGTTGAGCGGGCCGGCGGTGAAGACACGCGGCCCCGGGCGTCGCCCGGACGCCACCGACTCGCGCCGCTCCACGGCGTGATACGGATCATCGCCCGTCTCGCGCACCGAGGTGATCGCGTGGCACAGATACATATTGCCCAGCATGATGCCCTGGGTGATGGACTGATGCGTGTGGTTCTCGATGAGACCGGGCATCACGAACTGCCGCCCGGCCTCGATCAGCGTGCCCACCGGCTGGCTGAAGCCTGCCTGGCGGATGTCGGTGATGACGCCGTTCTGGACCACGATGTCCACACTCGGAATCCAGCTGTCGGAGAAGCCGTCGTACATGCGCCCGGCGCGAATGGTGTAGGACGATGCGGGCAGCGCCTGCGTCCAGGTCGGCTTGATGGCCAGCTCCCGCGTGCTGCCCGTGGCCTTGTCCCACAGATGGATGTCCTCGCCGTCGATGTAGATCAGCTTGCTGCCATCGGCCGACCAGCTCGGGTTCTCGCCCGCCGCTGCAATCAGCGTGGCTTCGCCCAGCTCGCCCTCGGCATTCATGGGCGCCGACCATAGAGCGCCGTCAATGCGATAGACGATCTCGCCCGTGCTCGACCAGGTGGGCCGATTGTGCTGACGTCGTCCCAGGGACTTGCCTTCCACCGGGGAGATCATCAGCTTCTCGCCCTGCCCGTCCGCAGGCAGCAGGTACAACACATTCTTGCCTTCGCGGAAACGGCTGTTCATGGGCTCGCGGTAATACACCACCACCTTGCTGCCATTGGGCGACCAGCTCGGGGCGCTCGGGCCGAAAATGGTGTCGGCGATCACGATGTCGCTGCCGGTGGCCACGTCGAACACATTGACGGTGGCGGAGATGAAGATGCTGTTGCCGCTGTCGGCCAGATAGGCCAGCTTGCTGCCGTCGGGCGACCACACCGGCGAGTTGGCAGGCCGCAGCAGGTCGGTGATGCGGCGCTGCTCCCCGCTGGCCACGTCGAGCAGCCAGATGTCCGCCTTGCCCTCGCGGTCGGAGACGAACGCGATCTGACTGCCATCGGGGGACCAGCTGGGCGACATGTCGATGTAGACATCGTCGGTGAGATTGCGCGGCGGCGTGCCGGCCGCGAGATCGGCCAGCCAGAGATCGCCCAGCGCCGTGAAGGCCGCCTGGCTGCCATCGGGTGAGAGCACCGGATCGACGATCCCGAGGGCCTCGCGCGGCGTCTGGTCGGTGAAGTCATAGGTGCGGCGCTCGTAAGGCGTGCGGTCGAGCGTCACGCTGGCCGAGAACGGCACATTGCGTCCTGGCACGCCATCGCGTGACACCGACTTCACGGCACCGTCGGCCGTGTAGAAGATCATGCCATCGGGCGCGAGCGTGGGGCGGAACGGAAACACGTCGCCGCCATCGACCAGCCGGGTGATGCGCGAACCGTCCACCTGCACGCTGGCCAGATAGCTCGTGTCCTCGCCGATGCCGACGATGTAGAGTTCCTGCCCGTCGGCGGACCAGGCCGGCGCCCCGAGCAGCGGTGCCCGGTAGAGTTCGCGCGCCTGAGTGCCCGGGGTGAGTGAGCGCACCATCAGGATGTTCTCGGGTCCATCGATGACATAGGCCAGCAGATTGCCGGCGGGCGACAGTGCCGGGTAGACCGCATTGCCGACGCCGGAGAAATACGCGGTGCCCGGCATCACATAGCCGGTCTCCTCGGCCGTGGTGAGCTGA
>JALREE010000346.1 GCA_023256835.1 Pseudomonadales bacterium
CTCATACCTTCCGAGTCATCCTACCCCGTCAGCTTCAAGCCCCAGGTCGTCGGAAAACCCTCCAGCGCCAATACGCCGGCTTCGGGAGCGGCAGTTCCTTGAAGTCGAAAGGCACTTAGCTGCAGCTCCAGCGTGCGGATGCGTGCCAGCGAGGCCTCGATCTGGGTTTCCTTGTTGCGCACATCCGCCTGGTTGGCATTGCGGCCGAAAATCAGCTCGTCGGTCAGCTGCTTGAACAGGCGGTAGGAGACGCTGGAGAGCGTCAGGTGCTCCCCGAGCAGGGACTGGGCCATGGTGGTCTGCTCCAGGTTCTGCCGGGTGATCTGTGCTGCGATTGCGGTGGCAATCAAGGTCACGATCAGCGCCCCGGCGAAGCTGGTGGCAAAGAAATACAGCTTGCGCTTGTACATCGCGGACTCCCGTCCCGGCCTCAGAGTCTCTAGAGACCCTGCCTCCCCTTGGCTTATTCCCCGTAGAGGAAGGAGAAACCGTATTCCTGCGCGCGCGTCGCGGCGATCACGCCGGCGGGCACGAGATGAGCGTTGGGGATCAGATTGGCCGACAACTCGGCAAACACCGCTTCCGGCGTCTGGCCTGTGGCGGTGGCGATGCCGCCGGCCTGACGCCGGGTGGCACGGCCGCAGACGGCGAAGTGCGCGCCCTTCTCCAGCACGGACGGGATGGAGTGCTGACCGTTGGTGGGCAGCGGCACCATCATCGGGTTGCTGGTGGGCACCGGGTCCGCGTTGCGCATCAGCAGATTGCCGTACTTGGCCCAGATGGCATCGTTGAAGCCATAGGGCGTGGACAGGTGACGGAAGCACACCACCAGGGCGTAGTCGGAAGTCTGGCCCTCGTATTCGCTGACATGAGTGTCGAGGATATTGCCCGCGGCCCACAGGGCGCTGCCGCCACCGGTCATGGTGGAGGAATCCACGAACACCTTGTGCATGCCGTCGAGTTCGGCCAGCCAGGCGTCCTTGGGGTGCGGGGCACGGGCGCTGCTGTTCTGGGCCAGTGCCGGGCGGGTGCCGGCAGCCAGTCCGGCCACGGCGGCCACACTCATGCCGGTGAGCAGGGCGCGTCGGCCCAGGATGCTGTCGTCGATGTCGTTCATCGTGTCTCTCCTGTCAGTGTTGCGGAATGAAGGCTCGCAAACGGGACCGTTGCGGGTGGTACGTCGTCCTGCAGCGCCTGCAGGCGCACTTTTTCTCCCACTCCCATGGACTGCAGGAAGTGGCCTTGTGTGGCGTTGACCAGCAGGTGCAGCGTCTGGCCGCGCCGGCGCATCTGCGCCGCCTCGCGGGCGAAGAAGTCCACCGCCGACTGGTCGATGTGGGTAGCGTACTGCAAGTCCACGGTGAGGTCGCCCTGCGCATGGCGGTGGAAGGCCTCGGACAGGGCCTCCATCGAGGCATAGAACAAGGCGCCGCGTACGCTCAACACCGTGCCCGCCGACGTGCTTTCCTCGCGCAGTTCCAGCCGGCTGATGTTGAGCAGGAAGGCCGTCACCGACAGCACCACGGCCACGGTCACGCCGGCGGCCAGGCCGAAGAACACGATGCACAGGAAGGTGGCCAGGTAGATGATCAGCTCGGAGCGCACCCGCGCATAGTGCTGCACATCGCTCCACTTGATCATGTTGGCGCCCACGATGAACAGCGTGCCGGCCAGCGCCGCCATGGGCATCCAGGTCAGCACCGGCCCCAGCAGACTCACCAGCAACAACACGAACACCGAGGCCGCCAGCGTGGATAGCGGCGTGGTGGCCCCGAGGCTCTGATTGGCCTTGGTACGGTTGAAGCTGCCGGCGCCGGCGAAGGCCGAGAAGAACGGGGCCAGCAAGTTCGCCACGCCCTGGGCGTAGACTTCCTTGTCGAGGTTGATGTCCTGCGCGGTCTCCATTTTCAGTTCGCGCACGATTACCAGCGACTGGGCCAGCCCGATGACGGCGATGGTCACCGCGTAGGGGATCAGGCTGACGCTGATCATCAGGTATTCCATGGTGAACGTGGGCACGCGCCAGGGCAGCCACTCGATGGGCATGCGTCCCAGGTATTCCAGCTCCGTCACCGGCTGCGGCCAGATAAACGCCACGACCAGCCCGGCGACATAGCCCGCCGCCACGGCAATCAGCAGGTGATAGCGCGGGGAATGCTCGCGCCCCAGATAGCCGGCCGTGATGGTGACCAGGGCGATGCTCAGGCTGTACGGGCTGACGAGATCGACGGCGTCACTCAGGATGACGTAGAGCTTCTCGTAGAAGAACGTGGTCTGGAACGAGGACAGGCCCAGCAGGCTGTCCAGCGAACTCATGACGATGAGGAAGCCGGCCCCCGCCGAGATGCCCGAGATGGCAGCCGGCGAGATGTACTGGAACAGCCGCCCGGCCCGCAGCAGCCAGAACAGCAGCTGCACGATGCCTACCATCAGGCACAGCAGGAACACGAAATCCACATAGACGGGACTGCCGCGCCCGGCCAGCGGCAGCACGGCCGCGCCAATCAGGATGGCCACGGCGGTGTTGGGCCCGCTCATCATGGAGGAGCTGCCCAGCAGGCTGGCGAACAGGGTGACGAAGATGGCGCAGTAGAGGCCGTATTCCGGCTGCATGCCGGCCAGCCAGGCGAAGTTGATGCCCTGGGGAATCACCAGCACGGCGCCGACGAAGCCGGCGAAGATCTCGGTGCGCCAGTGCGTGAGGCGGTGCCGCCAGGCCAGGTCGGGAAGCGCCTCCCGCAGCAGCTGCCTGACGCCGCGGGCGATCACGGCAGCACCGCTTCCAGCAGCTTCAGCAAGCGGCTTTCGCGCGGGTCGGCCGGCCGGATCTGCAGATTGAGGTAGGCGGCCACATCCAAGGCCTGCTGCTGGCTCAGGCTGCGCCCCTGCCCCAGCGGCATGTTGGCCCAGATGAAGCCGGCGGCGGTCTCGATGCCGTGCATGCCGGCGCCGCGATTGAAGGACTCCAGCCCCCACACGGGAGGCGCCACGCCCACGCCCTGACCCTGCTCGCCATGACAGCTGGCGCACTGCTGCAGGTAGACCAGGCGGCCGCTGGCCGGGTTAGGGTCGTAACCGGTGTCGGGCAGGGTGGGCACGCCTCGGCCCTCGGGCTCGGCGCCCATCACCTCGCCCTGAGAGAGATAGCTGACATAGGCCGACACGGCCAGCACCTCGGGGGCGTCCTCAGGGGGCATGATGCCGTCCATGCTGTAGAGGAAACATTCGCGGATGCGCAGGCCGATGCCGTTGCGCTTGCCGTTCTTGGCCCGCCACTTGGGGTACATGCCGGCCACGTTCAGGGGCAGCGCATCCTTCTGGGTGCCGGCTTGCAGATGACAGCTGCTGCAGTTGAGGGCATTGCCGACATAGCGGCTGGCATGGCGCTGACTGTCGGTGACGATCTCGTAGCCATAGACCACGTTGGAGTAGTAATCGTCCAGGAAGGGCTCCTGCAGGAGCTGGGCAATGCT
>JALREE010000152.1 GCA_023256835.1 Pseudomonadales bacterium
GCAGCTTCGGTCCGGAAACCGTGCCCGACGACCAGTTCTTCGTGCTGGGCGACAACCGCGACAACAGCGCGGACAGCCGCATCTACAGTTTCATCCCCCGCGATCAGATCATCGGCCGTTCCAGTTCAGTGGTGTTCTCGCTGGACAGCGACCGCAATTACCTGCCGCGTGCCGACCGCTTCCTGACCGAACTGCAATAGCCATGCAAGCGCTGTTGCCTGGGCGCTGACGCAATTTCGTCCTGTCCAATCCGCCTGCCAGCGAGTAGAATGGCGACCTTGTTTTCCGGCACTGACAGCCGTCTCATCGCTGCCCTGCCCCATCGCCAGATCAGGACCTCCACACCGTGGGATTGCAGACCCCCCTGTACCAGAAACATCTCGACGCCGGCGCCAGAATCGTGGATTTCAGCGGCTGGGACATGCCCATCCAGTATCAATCGCTGATCGAGGAACACCATGCCGTGCGCCAGCACGCCGGGGTCTTCGATGTCTCGCACATGACCATCGTCGACGTGGACGGGCCCGATGCCCGCCGCTGGCTGCAGTATCTGCTGGCCAATGACGTGGACAAGCTCGATGTGACCGGGCGCGCCCTCTACAGCGCCATGCTCAACGAGCAGGGTGGCGTGGTGGATGACCTGATCGTCTACCGCCGCGAGGTCGGCTACCGCCTGGTGGTGAACTGCGGCACGCGGGAAAAGGACCTGCGCTGGATGAACCAGCACGCCAGTGGCTGGCAGGTGCAGATACAGGAGCGTCCGGAACTGGCCATCCTGGCCGTGCACGGCCCCGAGTCCATCGACAAGGTCTGCGGCCTGCTCGCGCCTGAACTCGCCGAGCGCGTGCGAGCGCTGGGCAATTTCCGCAGCCTGGAAGAAGGCAGCTGGTTCATCGCCCGCACGGGCTACACCGGCGAACGCGGCCTGGAGCTGATGCTGCCGGGAGATGAAGCGCCCGCCTTCTGGGATGCGCTGCTGCAAGCAGATGTGCGCCCGATCGGCCTGGGCGCACGGGACACCCTGCGACTGGAAGCCGGCATGAATCTTTACGGCCACGACATGGACGAGTCCGTCTCGCCGCTGGCCGCCAACATGGAACAGACGATTGCCTGGGAGCCGGCCACGCGCGAGTTCATCGGCCGCACCGCGGTCGAGCAGCACCGCGCCGCTCAGCGTGAAGGCCGCCTGCCCATCCTGACCGGCCTCGTGATGGAAGAGCGCGGCGTGCTGCGTGAAGGCCTGCGCGTGGTGTGTCAGGTGAACGGACAGCCGGCGGAGGGCATCATCACCAGCGGCACGTTCTCCCCCACTCTCAAGCACTCGATCGCCCTGGCCAGGATTCCGGCACTCGCCACCGACTGCCAGGTGGACCTGCGTGGCAAGCTGACGCCGGTGCGAGTCGTGAAGCCGAACTTCGTGCGCTTCGGCAAGAAAGTCTTCGAATAATTTTTCATTTCAGCGAGAGGATTGGTCAGTGAGCAGTTTTCCGGACAATTTGAAATATGCCGCCACCCATGAGTGGGTGCGCGTGGAAGCCGATGGCAGCGTGACTGTCGGCATCACCGATCACGCCCAGGAGTTGCTGGGTGACATCGTGTTCATCGACTTGCCGACCGATGGCGCCAGCGTCAGCGCGAAGCAGGAAATCAGCGTGGTGGAGTCCGTGAAAGCGGCCTCAGACATCTACGCCCCCGTGTCCGGTCGTATCATCGCCATCAACAAGGCCCTGATCGACAGCCCCGAGATCGTGAACACCTCGCCCTACGGCGATGGCTGGTTCTGTCGCATTCAGCCCGCAGATGCTGCCGAACTTGATGCCCTGCTGGACGCCGACGCCTACGCCAGGATCTGCGAATAGGCCGTAGCGGCGCTCCAGAAATACTGTTACTTCCTGCTCCCCGCGGGCGCCGCGTGCAGAACCCTGCGGGCGGTGCTCCCTATTGACCGAGGCTTACATGCTGAACACTCCATCCGCCGTGCGCTCCCTCGCGAGCCTGCAGCACACCGACGAATTCATCGGCCGCCACATCGGCCCGGGCGAGCGCGACATTCAGTCGATGCTGGCCGAACTGCAGCTGGGCTCGCTGGACGAGCTGATCCAGCAGACTGTGCCGGAGTCCATTGCGCTGAAGCGCCCGCTGGCATTGGGCGAACCGGGCACCGAGGCCGCAGTGCTGGCACGCCTGAAGGCAATGGTGCGCGACGACGCGCCGGGACGCTCGTTCATCGGTCTGGGTTACCACGACACGCTGACCCCGCACGTGATCCTGCGCAATGTGCTGGAGAATCCGGGCTGGTACACCGCCTACACGCCGTATCAGCCCGAGGTGTCCCAGGGCCGGCTGGAAACCCTGCTGGCCTATCAGCAGATGATCCTCGACCTCACCGGCATGGAAC
>JALREE010000179.1 GCA_023256835.1 Pseudomonadales bacterium
GGCGGCCCTGAAAGCGCGCCTGCATGCACCGGTCAAACAAATGCGGCGGATGGTAGTGAATTCGCCGATCTTATTCAAGTCCGGAACTCGCCAAAACCATGGCAACTTTTTGATTTGAATCAGAAATTTTATTTTTGGAAAACAAAAAGCGCCCGAACCGCGAGGCACAGGCGCTTTGTTTGCAAAACCAGCTTGGCAATCCGAACTGCACCACCTGACAGCAGTGCAGCACATGAATCAACGCTTGGAGAATTGCGGCCTCTTGCGCGCTTTGCGCAGACCGACCTTCTTGCGCTCCACGGCGCGGGCATCTCGAGTCACGAAGCCTGCCTTGCGCAGAACGGGACGCAGCTCGCCGTCATATTCCATCAGAGCACGCGTGATGCCATGGCGAATCGCACCGGCTTGACCGAAGCTGCCGCCGCCCTTCACGCTCACCATGACGTCGAACTTGTCTTTCAGCTCGACCAGCTCCAGCGGCTGCTGCACGATCATGCGCGCCACTTCGCGGCCGAAGAAGTTGTCCAGCGTACGCTTGTTGATGGTGATGTTGCCTGTACCGCGTGTCAGGAACACTCGTGCGGTCGCAGTCTTGCGTCGACCTGTACCGTAATATTGAGTCGTGGACATAGTGATGTTTAAACCTCGTTACAGTGTCAGCGCCTGGGGCTGTTGTGCAGTGTGCGGATGCTCGTTGCCGGCATATACCTTGAGTTTCTTGAACATCGCGCGACCCAGCGGAGTACGGGGCAGCATGCCTTTGACGGCCAGCTTGAGAACACGCTCTGGCGCCCTGTCGATCAGCTTGCCGAACGCAATGGACTTCATCCCACCAGGGAATGCGGAGTGAGAGTGATAGATCTTGTCCGTTTCCTTTTTGCCTGTCACTGCGACCTTCTCGGCGTTGATCACAACAACGTAGTCACCGGTGTCCACATGCGGCGTGTACTCCGGCTTGTGCTTTCCGCGCAGACGGCTGGCGATCTCGGCGGCAATGCGGCCGAGCGTCTGGCCTTCGGCGTCCACAAGCAGCCAGTTGTGTTCAACATTCTGCGGTTTCGCGATAAAGGTCTTCATTTACTTTCACCAAAAGGGCGTTGTCTTCAAGGAGCGCGAATACTACCGAAGCAACTTCATTAGTTCAAGCATTAAATCGCCGCGAATCTGGCTGCCAGCGGCCCTGTGCCGGGCTGGATTCAAGGCCGGTGTTCACGTCCAAGGTAGTCCTTGGACTGCATTTCCAGCAACCGACTGCGAGTGCGTTCGAACACGAACGCCAGCCCGTTTCCCTGGTACAGCACTGGCAGCTCGACCTCCGCCGACAGGATCAATTTCACATGGCGATCGTACAGTTCATCGACCAGATTGATGAAGCGCCTTGCCCTGTCGTCACTGCCGTCATCGAGCCGGGGCACATTGCTAAGCAGGATGGTGTGATAGATCCTGGCCAGTTCGATGTAGTCATAAGCGCTGCGCGGACCACCGCAAAGATCCTCGAAGTCGAACCAGATGACATCCTCGGACGCCGCCAGCACGGGAATCTGCCTGCCAAGAACCTCCACGAAGCCTCCCTCCTCAACATGCGCGTGTTCAGTCACCATGCGCCGGAAACACTGTGACATGAGCTCCTGAGTCGACTCATTCAGCGGCCAGTGATAGACACTCGCCTGCTGCAGTCGTCGCAGGCGATAGTCGATGCCGGCATCCAGGTGAACAATCTCGTTGCGCGCCTTCAACAGGGCGATGGCAGGGAGGAAGCGCTCGCGCTGCAGGCCGTTCTGATAGAGCTGATCGGGCTCGATGTTCGAGGTCGCCACCAGAACCACTCCTTCATCCACCAAATGCGTCAGCAGCCCCCCCAGAATCATCGCGTCACCGATGTCTGACACGAAGAATTCGTCAAAGCAGAGCACTCCAGCCTCTTCCGCGATGGTTCGGGCCACGATCTCGAGCGGGTTCTTCTGCTGTTTCAGGCCGCGCAATTCCGCGTGCACCCGCTGCATGAATCGGTGGAAATGCGTCCTCATCTTGCGTTGTACCGGGAGGCTCTCGAAGAACACATCCATCATGTAGGTCTTGCCACGCCCGACGCCACCGTGCACATAGAGCCCCTTGATCGTCTCGGTGCGATGCTTCAGGAACAGGGGCTTCAGCCAGTCGAGGGGCGACTGCCGCTTGCTCTCGCGCGCCACCAATTCATCGTGCAGACGCTGGAAGTGCATCAGTGCCGCGGCTTGTGCCGCATCCTCGACAAGCACGCCATTGGCCACATCCATGGCGTAGCGCGCCGTCGGGGACATGGGGACGGAGAGAGAATTCGACATGCTGACTGCAATCCCGGGGTGAAAGACTGGGCATTCTACGGCAGGCAGGCCGAGGCAGACCAGCGAGTCGCCTGTGCAGCGGCCTGCCGGGCAAGGAATCTCCTGACACCATCGGAGACCTCAGGCTATACTTGCGCCAGTTCCGATTTCCGGTGCCGCACCCGGCACCCAGGCGCAGCAGAGAGGGATTGCACAGTGATGGTATGGGTTATCGGCTTCATTTGTCTGGTTGTCGGCGCCGCCGCCGGGTACTTCCTGGCCGGGCGCGTCAGTGCCAGTCCCACCCGCATCGCCGAGCTTGAAACCCAGTTGCAGGAACTGCAGCGCAGTCACTCTCGCTACCGCGATGAAGTCAGTGAGCATTTCAGCACAACTGCCGACCTGGTGCAGCAGATGACCGACAGTTACCGGGATGTGTACCAGCACCTGGCCAGCGGCGCGCAGGATCTGTGTTCTGGCGAAGTGGCTCGCCGCATGCTGCCTGCCTCCTCCGACGCTCTGCTGGGACGCATGCCGGACGATGAGAACATTCCTGTGCATGCGCCGCGCGACTATGCGCCCAAGCAGTCGCCCGGCCAGAGCGGCGCCTTGTCCGAAGGATTCGGGCTGGAGAAGATCCGCGAGTCCGACAAGGACTACCTCTGACGGCGTTGCCACACCCTCTGCCCTGTTGATCCCTGAACCCGGAGTCGGAAGGTACCTGCTAAGGACCTCGGCTAGACTCCCACGAGAAAGTGAATCGCGATGACTGACTACAACCT
Organism: Pseudomonadales bacterium; assembly: GCA_023256835.1. GTDB lineage: Bacteria > Pseudomonadota > Gammaproteobacteria > Pseudomonadales > Pseudohongiellaceae > UBA5078. Next base: position 3,086 of record JALREE010000179.1, read on the forward strand.
GACGCACCTCAAGCAACTGGAAGCCGAGAGCATTCACATCATTCGTGAAGTCGCGGCGGAGTTCGACAATCCCGTCATGCTCTACTCCATCGGCAAGGACTCGGCCGTGATGCTGCATCTGGCCATGAAGGCGTTCTATCCAGGCAAGCCTCCCTTCCCGCTCCTGCACGTGGACACGACCTGGAAGTTCCGCGAGATGATCGAGTTCCGCGATCGCCATGTGAAGAAGCTCGGTCTCGATCTGATCGTCCACATCAATCAGGAAGGGGTTGATGCAGGCATCGGGCCATTCACTCATGGCAGCGAGAAACACACCGATGTCATGAAGACCCAGGCGCTGCGCCAGGCACTGAACAAGTACCGCTTCGACGCGGCCTTCGGCGGTGCGCGCCGCGACGAAGAGAAATCACGTGCCAAGGAAAGGGTGTTCTCGTTCCGCGACAAGAACCATGGCTGGGACCCGAAGAACCAGCGTCCCGAGCTGTGGAACATCTACAACTGCAAGGTCAACAAGGGCGAAAGCATCCGCGTCTTCCCGCTGTCGAACTGGACCGAACTGGATATCTGGCAATACATCTACCTCAATAACATCGAGATCGTGCCGCTCTACTTTGCCAAGGTACGCCCCGTGGTACGCATGGATGGGGTGGACATCATGGTGGATGACGAACGCATGCCGCTTGAAGGTCGCAAGGTGGAGTACAAGATGGTGCGCTTCCGCACACTGGGCTGCTATCCGCTGACCGGCGCAGTGGAGTCCACTGCCACCACCTTGCCGGAGATCATCCAGGAAATGCTGCTCGCCACGACGTCCGAGCGCCAGGGTCGCCTGATCGACAGTGACAAGGCAGGCTCCATGGAAGACAAGAAGCGCAAGGGCTACTTCTGACCGTCACTCCCACATTCTCGAGTCAATTGCCAAGGCCAGGTTTCACGACATGTCACATCAATCGGATCTCATCAGCACGGACATCAATGCCTATCTCGCCCAGCACGAGCGCAAGGAGCTGCTGCGGCTGCTGACCTGCGGCAGCGTGGATGACGGCAAGAGCACGCTGATCGGCAGACTGCTGCACGACTCCAAGATGATCTATGAAGATCATCTCAATGCG
>JALREE010000194.1 GCA_023256835.1 Pseudomonadales bacterium
GCTCTACGCCGGCTTCCCGCGCGGCATCAATGCGTCGCGGACTTTGGGGGAGGTGTTACGGGAGAGGGGGTTGGGGTTGCCGGAGTAGTGGGGTGGATGAGTGTCGACAAGACAAGAAGGGAATTGGTGCCCCGGGCAGGATTTGAACCTGCGACCTGTCCCTTAGGAGGGGACCGCGCTATCCAGCTGTGCCACCGGAGCAGAGGTGGGGGTGTGTCAGTGTCTGGCTGTCTGGACAGGGCGCGGAGTATAGCACGCGAAATTCGCGCGCGGCTCGTGGGGAGCAGGGGGCTTGCAGCGGCGTTCGTTCGCCGGCAAGCCGGCTCCTACAGCAGGTGCAGGGGGTCACGCCTGCGCGGCAATCCTGTTCTTCTCCACCTCGGCACGCCGGCGCTGCACGGCCATGCTGCGGGCCTTCTTGTCGCCGTACTTGGCGATGGAGAAATAGGCATTGCGCTGGCGGCGGCGGCCGTCGACGTTTTCCTGCCAGGTGGCCACCCAGGCGTGGTCGCTCTCGGAATAGCTCACGCCGATCTCGCCCGAGGAGTTGAGCGGGGAGACCTTGCGGGGGCTGAACTTGGTGAACGGCCAGTGTTCGCCGTAGATGCGGCGGCCTTCCTCGTCACGGCGCTTGATGGCGGCCGCGATGGCCGCTTCCTTGCTGCCGTAGCGGCGGAAGGGGAAGGATTCCTGGAATTGCTTGTCGTCGTAGCGGATGCGCACCCAGGCGCAGTTGGTGCCGCGTGATTCGATGATGCTGATGTGATGAAGCGGATCCAGATTTTTCATGGCGAAAACCTCTCTCTCGTTTCAATGCAGCCTGTGTCGATGGCTGCCGGGCACACTCCCCCCGTCACGCTCCTCTTACAGACGCTGGCCCATGTGGCAGGCCATGTGCTGGATCACGCCAGGCTTCTGGCACGCGATCTTGGAGATGATGTACACGTAGTCCTTCGCTGCAGGGTCCAGACTTACCGCTTCTCCTATGGCCGCCGTCAGATCAGCTTCCGCTGCCTGCCGCGTCAGATAGGGACCGGAGATGTTCACTTGCAGAGTGGGCTCGTTCGGGGCTGTGGCAATTATGTAAAAATTTTCAACGTTCATTGCGTCTGCTGGTCTGATCATGACACGGCCCCGGGCATGGACCTCGCTCAAGGCAGCGACCACAGAAGGGTCGTTGGATCAGACAATGGCTCCTCATGAAGTAAGAACGGTCTGTGTGCCGTTTCATTGCCCCGTGCACTGGAAATCAGGCGCCTTGTCGGCGACTTGACACGGCGCGCATTATCCTGCTTTCGCCCGATGCTGGCCAGCCCTGATGGAGGCGAAAGTGGGTGTAAAGTGAGCAGTATCACAGCCAATGCACGATTGGCGGCCGATGTTCTTTGCGCCGGGGCTGGCATAGAATCCGGCACACCTCGCTCAGGAACCGCCTCGCATCGTGTTGCCACCCCGCCTCAGCATCATCATTCCCGTGCTCAATGAGGCCTGCAGCCTGCAGGCGCATCTGCCGCTGCTGCAGCCGGCGCGCGCCGCCGGGCACGAACTCATCCTGGTGGACGGCGGCAGCACCGACGAGGGGCTCACCCTGGCCGCGCCGCTGGTGGACAAGATCGTGAGCAGTCCGGCGGGCAGGGCCGCCCAGATGAACGCAGGTGCCGCGCAGGCCAGTGGCGACGTGCTGCTGTTCCTGCATGTCGACACGCGTCTGCCTGAGGGCGCCATCGCGCTGCTGCAACAGGCGTTCGTGCAGCCCGCCGTGCAGTGGGGGCGCTTCGATGTCCGCCTGAGCGGGGCGCATCGGGCGTTCCGGCTGATCGAGACCATGATCAATCTGCGCTCGCGGGTGTCGGGTGTGGCCACGGGGGATCAGGCGCTGTTCCTGCGGGCGGGGCTGTTTCATGCCATCGGCGGCTTCCCGGCCATCCCGCTGATGGAGGACGTGGCCATCACCAAGACCCTGCGCAGGCTTTCCCGGCCGCTGTGCCTGCGTGAACGCGTGACGACCTCCAGTCGGCGCTGGGAACAGCATGGCATCGTGCGCACAGTGCTGCTGATGTGGTGGCTGCGTCTGCTCTATGTGTGCGGGATGAGCCCGGCCAGGCTCCGCGACATGTACTCGAAGAAGAAGCGACAACCCAATGAATGAAAAGAGAAAAATGCCATTTCCAGAAGCCGTGACGGCCGTCTTCGCCAAGACGCCCCGGCGTGGCGCGGTGAAAACGCGTCTGCAGCCGCTATTAGGTGAAGAAGGCGCGCTTTCCCTGCACAAGTCCTTGATTCAGTTCGTCTTTCGCAATCTTGAGGCGGCGGCGCTGTGCCCGCTGGAATTCTGGGTGGCGGTGGGCGATGGCGCGCTTGAGGGTGATTCCTTGCATGAAGAAGTATTTGCATCCATTTGTAATGTAAAGGATATATACAAACAGGCAGACGGTGACCTCGGTGCCCGCATGGCGGACTGTGCGCGTCAGGTGCTGCAGCGGGCACACAGCGTGGTGCTGGTGGGGGCCGACTGCCCGGCGGTGGACGGCGCCTATCTGCAGCAGGCGCTGCAGCATCTGCAGGACGGCGCGAACATCGTGTTCGGTCCGGCGGAGGATGGTGGCTATGTGTTGCTGGGCCTGCGTCAGGTGCCGGACTGCCTGTTCGTCGACATGCCCTGGGGCAGTGAGCAGCTGATGCAGATCACCCGCGAGCGCATGCGGGCGGCGGGGCTGGGCTGGGTGGAACTGGAACCGCGCTGGGATGTGGACAGGCCGGAGGACTTGCCGCGCTGGGAGGCGCTCAGACCATGCGGCCCAGTGTGACAATGCCGAAATGACAGTGTCTTGGAGTCTTCCAGTGACTTACATCCCCTCAAGCGTTCTGCCGTTGACTTTTGCAGTTTGCAATGAAAGGCGCGTCATTCGGCCTGAAGCGCTCACGTCTTCCAGCTGCACTAACACATGGTGCCAATCACTCGCCAACCAGATTGTTGTGCGTCTCCCGCTATGCGCACTGCGCACTCGTTGGAGTCTGAGCGTTTGCAGGGCGCCCACCGGCGTCTGCAATACCTGTTCTCCTTCCAATCGATACACATGTTCTTCGACTTCGTTCCCATCGACAACGTGAAAGCGCATTCTTGTGCCGCGCTGTGATCCTAGCTGCTGAGCAATCTCCTGGCTCAAGCTCTGTCTATCCTGCATGCCGCGAGACAGTGGCAGGCTCCAAGATTCTGTATCGCGACTGCTGCGCGCGCTCATGGCCTGCCAGTCGAAGGCTACGGTTTCCTCGCGGGCGCTCAACCCGGTCTGGCTGTAATGGTAGTGCTCGGGGATGACCCGCTCATCCTGCAAGCGGAAGGCGCTGGTCTCGATGACGGTGCCCACCGTGGCCCCCAGCAGCGTGAGGCTCAGGCTGTTCTCGAGGGTGTAGAGGCCGTCCTCGCTGCGCGTTTGCACGCGGCGCGCGGTGGCGCTGAGGCCCATGGCCTCGGCGAGGTAGCTCGCCTCGTAGACGGGAGGTTGCAGCGTCGCCGCAGAGTCCGCAGGGATCTCCTGCGCGCCGGCAGCATGGGCACTAAGCATTGCCAGCAGCGCTGTGGTGCAGCCCAGACGTTTCACGACGCGTACTCGCGCAGGCCGCTGGCTCCGAGCCGTTCGCCATCCAGCCAGGCCTCGTTGCCCTGCATGCGCAGGCGTCCGGCGGCAAACAGGCTGACGGCCCGCGGGTAGATCCGGTGTTCCTGCTGCGCGACGCGTGCCGCGAGCCCATCCCGGGTGTCTCCTGGCAGTACAGGCACCACGGCCTGCAGCACCACCGGGCCCCCATCGAGTTCCTCGGTGACGAAATGCACGCTCACGCCGTGCTCCTTCTCGCCGGCCTCCAGCACTCGCTCGTGGGTGTGGGTGCCGCGATAGGCCGGCAGCAGCGAGGGATGGATGTTGAGGACGCTTCCCGCGTAATGATTGACGAAGGCGGCGCTTAGAATGCGCATGAAGCCGGCCAGCACCACCAGGTCGGGGGCGAAACTGTCGATCTGCGCCATCAGCTGGCGATCGAAACTCTCGCGATCGGGGAAATCCTGGTGCCGGATGACTCGCGTGGGAATGCCTGCGCGGGCCGCGCGCTCCAGACCGTAGGCGTCCGGCTTGTTGCTGATGACGCCGCAGATGACATAGCCACCATCCGCGCTCTGGTCGATCAGGGCCTGCAGATTGCTGCCGTTGCCGGAGATCAGGACGACGATCGGGCAGGGCGCCTGGCTCATCGCGGGCTGCCTTCCAGGACGACCGGACGGGCGTCGACGGCGCAGGCCTGGATGCGGCCGATGAGGGTGGCGCCCTTGTTGTGTTGCTTCAGGATTGACAAGGCCTTGTCGCTTTCAGCGGCGGACACGCAGACGATCATGCCGATACCGCAATTGAAAGTGCGCAGCATTTCGGCGTCGGCGATGTTGCCCTTGGCCTGCAGCCATTGGAAGATCTCCGGGCGCTGCCAGCTGCCGAGATCGATCACCGCCTGCACGCCCTCGGGCAGCACGCGCGGCAGATTCTCCACGATCCCGCCGCCGGTGATGTGGGCCAGGCCGTGCACGCGGGCATGGCCTTGCAGGGCTTGAATGGCCTTGACGTAGATTTCCGTGGGCTCGAGCAGCACCTCGCCAATGGTGCGGTCGCCAAAGGGCTGACTGAGCGGCGTGTCGCTGACTTCCAGCACCTTGCGGATCAGCGAGTAACCATTGGAGTGCGGGCCGGAAGAGGCCATGCCGATCAGCACGTCGCCGGGCTGCACGCGTTCGTTCTCGATGATCTCGCTCTTCTCCACGATGCCGACGGCGAAACCCGCCAGATCATAGTCTTCCTTCTTGTACATGCCCGGCATCTCGGCTGTCTCGCCACCGATCAGGGAGCAGCCGGCCTGCACACAGCCTTCGCCGATGCCGGTGACCACCTGGGCCGCTTCGTCGACATTGAGGCCGCCGGTGGCGTAGTAGTCGAGGAAGAAGAGGGGCTCGGCGCCACACACGATCAGATCGTTCACGCACATGGCCACCAGGTCGATGCCGATGGTGTCGTGCTTGCCCATCTCGATGGCCAGCTTGAGTTTGGTGCCCACGCCATCGGTGGCGGAAACCAGGACAGGCTGGCGATAGCCGGCCGGGATCTCGCACAGGGCCCCGAAGCCCCCGAGACCGGACAGCACTTCCGGGCGTCGGGTGCGCTGGGTCACGGACTTGATGCGCTCGACCAGGGCATCGCCCGCGTCGATGTCGACGCCAGCGTCCTTGTAGCTCAATGAAGGAGTGGAAGTGTGATGGCTGTTCTGGCTCATGAGGGGGTCCGTAGGCTGGTCAGGAAGTGCGCGGATTCTACCAGCTGGGCCGCTGGCGTGTCATGGCGGGGAGGATCGGGTATGATGCCGCGCATGAAAAATCTCCTCCGCCAGGCCCGTCGCCTGCTCAGTCTCAGCCTCTTCGCCGTCGCGATGTGCGCCTTGCCGGCACAGGCCCTGCACGTCGCTGGTCTCTACGAACAGGAAATCCTGGTGCAGGATCAGGGCGATTCCGAGCGCCTGCGTGCGTATCGCGAAGGCCTGGCCGCCGTGGTGCTGAAAGTCACGGGTGATGAGCGGCATCTGCGCAATTCCGCCATCGAGCGTGCCGTGCGCGACGCCCAGAGCTATGTGCAGGAGGTCAGTTACCGCACCGACTCCAGCGCAGCCGAGGCGCGCACCTTCATTCGCATGACCTTCGACAGCGCGCTGCTGAATCAGACGCTGATGAGTTCCGGGGTGCCGGTGTGGGATCGCGAGCGGCCGGTCGTGCTGTTGTGGCTGACGGTGCAGAACGCGGCCGGCGTGCGGGAGGTGCTCAGTGCCGATTCGGAACATCCCATGCTCGAGATCGTGCGGGAGTTCGCCCGCGTGCGCGCTCTGCCGGTGATGCTGCCCGTCATGGACCTGGAGGATCGGCGCAATCTCCCGGCAGATGTGGCCTGGAGCCTGGACGAGACGCGTATCCGCAGCGCCAGCGTGCGTTATGGTGCCGACGCCATTCTGGGCGGGCGGCTGCTGGAATCCCCCACGGGCGATCTGGTCGGCCTGTGGCAGTTCCTGTTTCGCGACCGCGTCGAGAGCTTCGATGCCTTCGAGCGTGATCTGACAGTCCTCACCCTGGGGACGCTGAATCGGGTCACCGGCCAGCTCGCAGCCCATTACGCCTTCAACAGCATGGAGGCACCGGCCGATGCTCGCGTTCGCGTGCGTGTCGAAGGCATGGACAGTGCGCGGGACTACGTCGACCTGATGGCCTACATGGATGCGCTCGCCGTGGTGGATACAGCGGCAGCCGCCTTGCTCGACGGCGCCGCGATTGAACTCGATGTGCGTCTGCTCGCCACGCCCTTCCTCTTCACCGAGTTCATTGCCCTGGGCCGCGACCTGCAGCCCTTGACCCTG
>JALREE010000195.1 GCA_023256835.1 Pseudomonadales bacterium
TTGCAAAATCAGCGCTCGGCCCCATTCAGGAAGCCGTGCTAGACTGCACACACTTTCAAGGGGCCGCTTTGGATTCGACGCCGGTATCAAACCCTGAGGTGCATGTCGAGAGGGTATGAACTCTCGTAAATCAATTCATGCAACTTCATAGTTGCCAACGACGATAGCTACGCTCTCGCTGCCTAATTAGGCGCAGCGAGCGGTCACCCCGGGATGCCTGTAAACCGGTGTTTTTGTGACTGTCATATAGAACAGGATCGCCAGCCGAGCGCGCCCAGCGCGGAGCAGCTAAAAGTACTGGGCTCGCCCAAGCCACCCTGCCCGTCGGGCCGGCACGGGTTAACGCAATAGACGACGCTAAACATGTAGATCCAAAGGCAGCGGACTGACGGACGGGGGTTCAAATCCCCCCGGCTCCACCACTCATGAAAAAGGCCCTGTTGGCGCTAGCCGGCAGGGCCTTTTTCATGAGTGGCCAAACGGGTGAAGGGAACCCACGGGCCCGGCGCTGCGAGGCACCGGGGAAGGGAAAAGCCAGGATTGAACTGGATCGAGCATGAGCGCGTAATGAACCCCTGCAAGAATATGACGCTGCGCCAGCTCCTATACGTGTGTGAAGCTCCTTTTCCTGTAGTGACTTGCGCAGCATTGCGCTGATTGGAAGAGAACTGAATGAATTCCGCCTTGAATGCCACTTCCCCCTCCAGGCTGGGCGCCATCGCCCGCTATCTCGCCGGCACAGGTTGCGCCCTGTGGCTGCTGGTCATGGTGCTGCAGCCCGATGTGGGGTTCAGTGCGCCACTGCCCTGGATGGGCTTGCTGTGGTTCCTGAAGATAGCGAGCGGTCTGGCCTTGTTGCAGTGCGTACTGTATCTGCTCAGTCGCATCCAGCAGTTTCAGACACTGCCCCTGTGGCTGCTGCTGGCTGGCAGCGGCATCGTGGGATCGGCCTTGCTGACCCCGCTTTACTGGCTGCTCGGCGAAGGACTGATGCAGACTGTCCTGGGCTTTCAGGAAAGCCTCGACGACATGGGCACACTCGGCAACCAGGCTGGCTTTGGCTGGTCAGCGCTGGTGGAAGAGTTTGGCGATCTGGTCGGACCGGTGTCGGCGTCCTGGATGCTGATTTGCTGGCCTCGTCTGCCAGGCCTGTTGCCACCACTGATGACGCTGACGGCTGACCGGGACACTGCGCAGGAGGCGATTCTGCCGGCCACTGCCGCGCAGGCTGCCCGTTCTGCGTGGCGCGATGCCCTTCCCAGCGAACTGGGTGATGACATCATCGCGGTCAGCTCGGAGCTGCAGTACCTTCGCGTGTGGACATCGAGAGGGAGCGCCCTGATCCTCGGCGCCCTGCAGAATGTCGAAGACGCAGAGGGCGCGGCCGGCATTCGGGTGCATCGCTCCTGGTGGGTTCACGCGAACCACGTCCGCAGCGTGCGCCGGCGCGCCGATGCACTGGTATGCACCATGAGTGACGGCCTGGAAGTTCCGGTAAGCCGCCGCCGCAAGGCCGATGTGCTGGCTCGCTTTGGCGACTCGGCACGGTTCAAGTCGACTGCGCCTGAGGCACCTTGACCTTCACCGCGGCACTGCGAAACAGCGACGGCGTCACGCCGTGAATCTCCCGGAACGCCTTGTTGAAAGAGGAAAGCGAGGCAAACCCTGCGTCTCTGGCGATTGCCGCGATCGGCAAGGTCGCGTCCTGACACATTTGCAGCCTGTGTGCCACTTCCGCGATGCGGTAGTGATTGAGATAGTGATTGAAATTTCTGTAGTTCAGTTTCTTGTTGATCAGTCTGCGCACGCGGTATTCGTGCTGCCCGAGATGACGGGCGAGCCTGCCGATCGTGAGCGCGGGATCTGCATAAAGCCGCTCGCTCTCCATCGCATGGCGTAACAGATCGGTGTCGGCACCGTAGTCGTCCGTGAGCTGCTCCCTGGACTCCTGAGGCGGCTGCGAAAGCCCTGCAGAGACTGAGTCACGCGGTGTCAGCCCAAGCCCGCCAGGTCGACAAATCGCCAGATTGAGGAGCAAAAGCACAGGGAAGAGAGCAGCGATTCCCAGACTGTGCAGCCAGTGCACTGGCTCGGGCACGAGAACTGCGTGGAGCAAGATCGCCGCAATCACCCATGTCAGGCAGACAAGAGACAGAGCGGTGTGCCGTGCCTGCAGCAGCGTCCGGGCATTGATTAGAAAGTACAACACCGTGAAGAGCATCTGTGAGAGCGCCAGAAGGCTTGTCGCTTGGTGAATCATCGGCATGACCCTGTCGTCGACGCGAAGCGAGGAGTGCGCCCGGAGGGGCGGATACGGGCGGCCGTCTTGCCATGACAAGACGGCCGCCTGACACAGGCACTGGATGACACTCAGAAGCTGCGGCGCAATCCGATCTGGAAAGACAGCGGGTTGTACTCAGGTTTGGCAAGTCGTCCGGTGACGCCTTCCTCTGCCGGCAGTTCGATCTCGCCCAGACGCAACAGACGCACGTCGGCCGTCAAGCGCCAGTGGTCTCCCAATGACAGTTCTGCACCCCCGACAAGCTGTGCTCCGAACTCGCCCTGCGTCGACCACGCTCGTTCAATCGGGCCGGAGTTCAGATCAAAGTCGATCTCCTGCACCCAGCCAAGACCGAGTCCTGCGTAGGGAGTCCAGTTTGAACCAGGGCGGGCGAAACGTCGCAGCCCATTGACGAAAAACACATTGGAGGCGAAGTCTCCCTCGTCGACACGGAGTGCTCGCCCTGCGCTGAGCGAGTCCAGATCGTGCCGTCGATAGTTCCATTCAATCTCGGCTGCCCAGCCATTGCCGTAGCGATATCCGAAGTCTCCTCCCAGACCCAGCCCAAGGTCGAAATCAGCCTTCAGCCCCCTGCCAAACCCGGCAGTTCCCGTTTCATCGACCGACGTGGAGTTGAGGCGACTGGCCTGAACGTAGGCGGTGACATAGAAGCCCGCCGGCTCCTCTTGCGCTGACGCGGACATGGCAGAGGCGGTGAGGATGCCCGTCAGGGCGCTGCATAGAATCTTGTGTGTGTACTGCATGGTGCATTGACTCCAGAGTGATTGGACAGAAAAACCTTCAGGGACTGCAGGTGGCGGTCAGAACCGCCAGACGAGGGCGAGCGACACTTCGAACTCGCTGTCGTTGCGAGCGATCGGGCTGTCGGCGATGTCACCCGAATAGCGTTCGAACCCTGCCTGAGCGATGGCATGCAGCTTGTCGCTCAGGTTGCGGCGATGAACCAGTTGCACGCCGGTGGATCGATAGCCACCATTCAGGCCGAACTCCGGCATGCCAGACCCCCTGGCATCCGCCGCTGTCACGCCAAAGTCCTTGTCGATGAAGCGACTCGACCCGAACGTGGAGAAGCCATAGATCTCGGTGCCCGTGCCGTCACTCTGATTACCGAAACGATGTCCGAAGGCGACGACACCCAGTGTGCCGAAATCGCTTGGCCCTCCCATCAACCGAGCGGCGACCCAGTTGCGCCAATCAACCCCCAGCCCGCGGCGGACCTCAAGAAAGCCGACGACATGAGAGTCACGCGGGACAATGCCATCCAGATTCCCTTCGCTGGAATCGTCCGGTTCCAGACCTCCCTCATTCCGCACACCAGCCTGCAACAACCAGTGATCGGCAAGACGACCGCGCCATCCCAGCTCCATGCCTTCCCAGAAAAAGAGGTGCGCCCCTCGTCGGTAGTGCACGGCTCCCGCCGGCTCGATCTCCAGCTCGCGCTCATCGGCACCGTCATAGGCACTTTCGTACTCGAAGCCGACACCGAGCGCCGCGCCGAAGCCCTGGCCGCCCGAGAAATCCATCACGGAAGGTAATGGCACGAGCACCGTGCCCTCTTGAGCCAGGGCTGGCATGGGTGCCGAAGCGAAACAACCCGAAAGGGCGATGCCAATGAACTTGCAGAGGTGATTCATGTCGCGAATTTCTCCAGATGGATGGCAGGAACTGTGCGTGCCGGAACTCCACAAGCCCAGTGGAAAGCGGCATGCGGGAATCTAGCGAGCTGGAGAGGAATGTGCCCGGGCTATTGAACCAGTGGCTGGGCTGTTGAACGAAGGGCTGCAGAAATGCGGCGAATGGTCGAGGAGTCAGGGCGAAGCCGGGCGTCCACCAGTGCCTGTCGCCAGGCCCACGCCCTCCCCCGCCGCCTCCACCGCCCCCGCCACATAGCCCGGAAACTGCCGGGACCACTCGCTGCCAATGCCGATGAGGCGCTCGCGCCACGGGCCTTCGCCGGCGCGACTGGGCGGGGCCACAGCGTGCTGGCCGGCGCTGTCGAAGTCGGCCGGCGTGGCCGTGCAGGGCTCCTGCGCCCAGTCCTGCAGATAGTCCGACAGAGGCTGCGCGGCCTGTGGCCCGAACAGCCGCGCCAGTTGCTCGCGGCAGGCCGCGCGCAGGGCGTCAGGGGCGAGCGCCTGCCGCGTGCGGGCCGGCACGCCGACAAAGCCGAACAACGCCGCACTGCCGCCCGGGGTGGAGGCGTCGTGGATCTCGCCCAGCGGGCCGAGCGCGCTGCGGGCCTCGCCCGACAGGCCCTGTTCTCGCCAGAACGGCGTCGGATAGACCGCCACGTACTTGGCATGGGGCGCCATCCACGTGGGCGTTGCCAGCCATTGCCGCAGCAGGGTGGGCGGCAGGCCGGGCTCGAAAGCGATGCGCTGAGCCGCCAGCCGGGGCGGCAGGGCCAGCAGCACCTGGTTCACCTGCCAGTGGTGCAGTCTACCCGCCGCGTCCACGGCCTCCACCTCGATGCCCTTGTCGTTGCAACGCAGCGCGCGCACCGCGCGGTCGGTATGCAGACAGCCGGGCGGCAACCGGGCCAGCAGGGCGTCAGTGAGTGCCGCCATGCCACCAGCAAGACGCATGGAGGGGGGCCAGTTTGCGTAGCCGCGCACGGTCAGCACGCCCTCGCGGAGCGAGCGTTCCACCCGCATATCGCCGTCCTCCGGCTGCGCGAAACGCGCCAGCCCAAGCGCGGCGATCAGCGCATCCAGCTGCGGTTGACTATGTGGCCAGAACCAGGACGGGCCGAGGTCGACTCGATCATGCGGCAGGTCAGAGCCGTCCGCGCGTGCGGGCACAGACAGGATGCGGCCACCGGGGCCGGCGCGCGCCTCCAGCAGGACGACGTCGTGCTGCCCGCGCTGGCTAAGCAGCGTGGCGGCGTACAGGCCGCTGAGGCCGGCGCCGAGGATGGCGATGGAGGGTGAATGCATTGATCGGCTTCCTTATTTTAGTTTATTAGCCTAATCTAAAATAAAGGTTTTTCCTATTTCAATCTGGACCGGCCGCCATGAGACGCCCTCTGCAAGGACAGTACGTCACGATTTCTACCGTCGGCGAACACGCTCACGCTTTCGTGCCCGCGCCACTGCCGCCAGTGCCTCCGGTCGAGTGGTCGACCAGGTTGCGCTCACTGTTCGATCAGGCGCTGCTGGCGCTGGGGCGACTGGACGCTGTCTCCATGCTGCTGCCAGACACCGCCCTCTTTATCTACATGTATGTGCGCAAGGAAGCCGTGCTGTCCTCCATGATCGAAGGAACTCAATCCTCGCTCTCCGACTTGCTGCTGTTCGAGTTGGATGCCGCGCCGGGTGTGCCGCTGGAGGACGTGCGTGAGGTCAGCCAGTATGTCGCGGCCTTCGAACACGGTTTGCACCTGCTCGCTGAAGGCCTGCCTCTGTCACTGCGCCTGCTGCGCGAAGTGCATGGTGTTCTTCTCGGCAAGGGCCGCGGCAGCAGACTGACGCCGGGAGAGTTCAGGAAAACCCAGAACTGGATAGGCGGTACCAGACCCGGCAACGCCGCTTTCGTGCCGCCACCCGCTCAGGATGTGCTGAACTGCATGAGCGCACTGGAGCGCTTTCTCAACGATGTGCCGGAGCCCACCCCGGTCTTGCTGAAGGCCGCTCTGGCCCATGTACAGTTCGAGACCATACACCCTTTCCTCGATGGCAACGGCCGGGTCGGCAGGCTGCTGATCACACTGCTGCTGTGTCAGGAGAAGGTTCTGAGCTCGCCGATGCTCTATCTGAGCCTGTATTTCAAGACCCACCGCCGTCACTACTACGAATTGCTGAATGCCGTGAGAAGCCACGGAGACTGGGAGTCGTGGCTGGAGTTCTTCGCCGAGGCGGTGATCGCAAGTGCCACACAAGGCGTGGAGACAGCGCAGCAATTGGCGCAGCTGTGTGACCGGGATCGGGATCGCATCAGTACACTCGGTCGCGCGGCGGCTTCTGCCCTGCAGGTGCACCGGCTGTTGCTGCAGCAGCCGCTGGTCAGCTCGAACTGGCTGGTGGAAAGATCCGGGCGCAGCGCGGCCACCATCAACAAGGCACTGGCCAGCCTCGAGCAACTCGGTCTATTGCGCGAGGTCACCTCGGGAAGACGCAATCGCCTGTTCTGCTACCACGAGTATGTGGACATCCTGAACAGGGGCGCAGAGCTGCCAACATAACCCCCTGCAATCCACCCCCGCCCCCGCGCCGTACCCCCTTGAACAGTCGCCGCGCCCATTCGCCGCAGCGCCCGCTTTCGAGGTTCCCATGCACACCGTCAACACTCCCACGCCTGCCTCGCGCCAGTACTGGCTCACCGGCGCCAGTTCCGGCATCGGCCGCGAGCTCGCCCTGCAGCTGGCCGCGCGCGGGCACATCGTCTACCTGAGCGCCCGCTCCGCAGACGCCCTGCAGACGCTGGCCGCCGAGGCGCCGGGGCAGCTGATTCCCCTGCCCTGCGATGTCAGCGACGACGCGCAGATGGCCCGCGTGTTCGAGCAGCTGCCCCCCGAGCAGCGCCCGCAGTGGCTCGATGGCGTGATCGCGGGGGCGGGCGTGTGCGAGTACGTGGACCTGCCGGTGCTGGAAACGGCCACCTGCCGCCGCGTGGCCGAGGTGAACTATTTCGGCGTGGTGAATGCCTGCGCCGCTGCCCTGCCCCTGCTGCAGCGTGCGGCCCAGGCCCCCGGTCGCGGTCGGCCGTTCATTGCGGGGCTGTGCAGCATGAGTGTCTATACCGCCTTCCCGCGCGCCGAGGCCTATGGTGCGGCCAAGGCGGCCATGGCCTATTTCCTGGACTCCCTGCGCTGCGACATCGGCCGTCAGGTGGATGTGTGCCTGGTCTACCCCGGCTTCGTCGCGACGCCGATGACAGCGCCGAACGATTTCCCGATGCCCTTCTGCCTGAGCGCCGACGAGGCCGCCCGACGCGTGCTGGCGGGGCTCGAGAAGGCTCGCCGCCCGCGCGCCTTCGCCTTCCCGTGGCAGCTGCACGGGATATTGAAGCTGGCCGCCGCCCTGCCCGGACTGTGGTACGGCGTGATCATGCCGCGCATGCGGCGCACTCCCACCCTCGACAGCAAGGAAGCTTCCCGATGAATCACGCAGACCCCTCTCCCTCCGCCCGCCCGCGCCGCGTGGCGATCATCGGCGGCGGCATCTCCGGCATGGCGGCCGCCTGGTATCTCTCGCAGCAGGCCGACGTGAGCCTGGAGCTGTACGAAGCCGACGCGCGCGTGGGCGGCCACACGGCCACGATCCAGGTGGAGCACGACGGCGAGTCCCTGGCCATCGACACCGGTTTCATCGTCTTCAACGATCGCACCTACCCGAATTTCATCGCGCTGCTGGACGCGCTCGGCGTGGGCAGCCGCGACACCGCCATGAGCTTCAGCGTGAGCGATGCCGTAAGCGGGGTGGAGTACGCCGGGTCCAATCTGAACACGCTGTTCGCCCAGCGCGGCAATCTGTTCTCGCCGCGCTTCCTGCGCATGGTGCGCGACATCCTGCGCTTCAACCGCGAGGTGGAGCAGCACCTGGCGCAGGACCCGGCCCTGGGCGAGCTGACCCTGCGCGACTACCTGCAGCGTTACGGCTACAGCCGCGAGTTCATGCAGTGGTATCTGCTGCCCATGGGGGCGGCGATCTGGTCGGCCGACGATGCCGGCATGGACGCCTTCCCGCTGCAGTTCTTCGTGCGCTTCTTCCGCAATCATGGCCTGCTCGACCTGCGCAACCGCCCGCAGTGGAAGGTGATCGCGGGCGGCTCCCGCGCCTATATCCCTGCGCTTACGGCCCCCTGTCGCGAGCACATCCTGGCAGGCACGCCGGTGCTGGGCGTGCGGCGCGGCGTGCTGCACGAAGGGCGTGAACAGGTCTGTGTGCACAGCGCACGGGGCGAAGCGTTCTACGACGAGGTGGTGTTTGCCTGCCACAGCGATCAGGCGCTGGCCCTGCTCGGCGATGCCACGCCGCGCGAGCGGGCCCTGCTGGCCGCCATTCCCTATTCGCAGAACGAGGTGGTGCTGCACCGCGATGTGCGCGTGCTGCCGCGCAATCGGCGCACCTGGTCCAGCTGGAACGTCAGCCTGGGCAATCGCGAGAGCGCCCTGCCGGCGCTGAGCTACAACATGAACATCCTGCAGCATCTGCGCAGCCGACATACCTGGTGCGTGAGCCTGAACCAGACCTCGCGCATCGATCCGGCGCTGATCCACGGCGTGTATCACTACGCCCACCCGGTGTTCACGCTGGCCGGCGTCGCGGCCCAGCAGCAGCTGCTGGCGGCCAATGGCAGCGATCACACCTGGTTCTGCGGCGCCTGGCTGCGCAATGGCTTCCACGAAGACGGGGTGCATACGGCGCTGGCGGTGGCGCGGGGGATCGCCGGGCTGAGTGCGGCGGGAGGCTGAGGTACAGGTGAATCGGTTCGCTTGCAAGCAAGCTTGTATGTTCAGCCTCGGCAGGTGATAAGGGCTTGCCGGGGTGGAGGGACGAAGCAAGCATCTGCAACGACAGACCGTGGGAGACATCGCCCCACCTTCTCACCGCAAGCGCCAATAAGGAATCTATCGGCCAGAACCGACGATTTGTGGCAAGCCAGCGTTCGCGTGAGCCCCGACAAGCATGGGTGACATTAACGTGGAGGTGAGCACATGGCAAATTGCGCAAAGGCGTTTCAGATCGGAGTGGATGTCAGCAAGCACGAGCTGGTGATCAGTGTGGAAGCTCAGGCGCCTTTTACGCTGGAGAATTCCAGCAAAGCCATCAAGGCCTGGCTCAAGTCGCTGCCTGAGCACTGCCAGATTGCGATGGAAGCGACCAACGATTTTCACATGGCGCTCACAGAGCAAGCTCATGGCCTGGGGCACCGGGTGTACCTTCTCAACGGCTACCGCCTGAACCGTTACCGCGAAGGGATTGGCGGCAGAGCGAAGACTGACAGTGCCGATGCCTTGTTGATCGTGCGCTATCTGCAGCGCGAAGTGGATGAACTACGCCCGTGGGAGCCTGCGGCCCCGGGGTACCGTGAACTGCAGATGTTGCTGCATCGCCGGGCCACCGTGGTGCGCGCCAGGACCCAGATTCAACAAAGTCTGCAAGGCCTGTCACTGCTTGATAATGCCTTGAAAAGGCTGATGAAAGAGATCGACAAGGTTGACCGCCAGATCGCTCGGCTGATCCAGACAACCCTGCAGCAGGCGCAGTGGGAGGCAGACTGGCAACGCTGCCAGCAGGTGGAGGGGATCGGCCCGATTACCGCAGCGGCGCTGACCATGGCCTACAAGCGCGGTCCGTTCAAGGACAGCGACGCCTTTGTCGCTTTTATTGGAATGGATGTGCGAGTACGCGACTCCGGCCAGAAGCAGGGCAAACGCAAGCTGACCAAACAGGGGGATCCGGAGCTGCGGCGACTGCTGTATCTGGCGGCGATGCAGGCGAAGAGACAACCGGCGTGGCAGGGCTTCTATCAGCGCTACATAGAGCGCGGGATGTCCAAGGTACAAGTACTGACGGTCTTGGCGCGTAAGCTGGCCAGGGTCGTCTTCGCACTGCTGCGCAGCCAGAGCGACTATGACCCGCAACGACGCCTGCAGGTGCAGGCGTTGATGCACTGCTGAAGCCAGGTCGCAGGCCGGGGGGAGGCCGGGCAGGACCGTGAGCCGCCTGGACGGCGGCGAGTCGAGCCGCCATGGATGGCTTCACGGCGTGTCCTGACCGGCCTCCCCCCGTCGTGCGACCGTCGTGCGGTAGTGCTGAACAAAACAACCGAGAGACTTGATGAGAGACATAGAATCTCC
>JALREE010000264.1 GCA_023256835.1 Pseudomonadales bacterium
CTTTATATGCAACCCAAGATTTCTCAAAGGCCGCAGTTATATCCTAGTACTTGCAAGGCCTAGCGTCAACTTGCGCGAACCCCTGAATTTCAGTAAGATGAAGGCTTCATCAAGAGAGGGCTGACGCCCCGCCAACCTGCAGCTGTGCAAGGTGGTACCCCGAAAGGGAATGTGGCCTTAAGGCAACGACAGCGTCAGCCTCCATTGGATTACCAACTGGGGGTTTTTTTATGTCTGCAAATATCTCATCGATCAAATCTCATCCGGACTTCCTTAGCGGTAAAAAGGCGCGGTCGCGTCAACGCGTGTTTGATCTTGGAGAGCATTGGTATTCCGGTATGCCAGGTTGTGATTGGCGCACAAATTATTGGGTCAAGAGGATCGAAAAAGGTAAACGTTGGGAGCTGTATTCTTCAACCGAGGATTCTTTGAGATCTCGGCAGTATGCTGGAACGTTTACACCGACAGAACTCCGTGAGGAGTTTGACGCTGTTGGTTTTGAACTTGATGAGGAAGTCTGGCAATCGATTGGGTTAGGCCTTAAGGCTGACGTTATTGACATAACAGACCCGGAGGTGGCGTATGGCTAAAGGTATAATCAGATTAGCTGATGACCCAAACGATCCCATATACACAGGTGGGTACGTTGTCTCCTCTCATAATGGGCGACGCTTAGATGGGCGGCCTTTATGGACGCTGCCGCCGTGGATTGTTTTGCATATCCCGCACAATTCAACCTTCATACCTGCCAGCGTAAGAGACCAGTTTACGTTGAGCGACGCTGAACTTGATGATGAAATTCTGAAAATGACTGACCATCACACCCACGACTTGTTCGCGCAAGGCGTGAGTAGCTCGCAGGTAGTGGTCGCACCTGTAAGCAGGCTGGTTGTTGATGTAGAGCGATTCGAGGATGACGCATTCGAGCCTATGTCCGGCGTAGGAATGGGTGTTGTCTACACACGGACCCATGATGCAAAAACGCTGCGCAGACCAATTAGCCAGGAAGAGCGAGATGAGTTACTTAACCAATGGTACCGCCCGCATCATCTGCGGCTCTCTAACGCTGTTGAAAATGCAATCAAGTGCCACGGCCGCTGCCTGATTATTGACTGCCATAGTTTCCCTAAAGAAGCGTTACCTTATGAAAACTCACCAGACGCAGTTCGACCTGATATTTGCATTGGAACGGACGAGTATCACACACCTAACCAACTCGCTGACTGGCTCGTTAAATCAATTAGGCGCTCTGGACGAAGTGTATCCTTAAACAGTCCGTTTTCAGGCTCCTTAGTTCCACAGGGTTACTACCATCTCGAAAAAAGGGTTGAGTCTGTGATGATAGAAGTTCGCAGGGACATTTACATGGATGAAGATACACAGATAGGGATACCTGGCACATTTGAGGCAACACAGGAAAAAATACGTGTTGCTATTGCAGGCTACTGTGGCATTTTTGAGTCAAACTTTACTGCTGATGCTTGAACTTTGAATCGCCCCAACGCTCTCGACACTCGACGGCGTTACACTACAACGAAGTGATTCTGATCGTTTAGCCTGGCGCCAACCGGGTGCTGGATGTGCCGTTGGTGGCGTTGGGGGAAGGTGTGTGATGATGAAGGTAGTGATTGTGGAGGCTGGCTTCTACTGGGTTAAATACAAACCGGGGAGCCGCTGGGAACCGGAAGAATATGATGGTTGGTTCTGGATGATTGGTGATGGCACCGGCGGTGATTTGTACTTTGGCGAGCCCCCGATATTCTAGACACTTGATAGCGTTACACTAACGCATTCAAGAGGTGTCTGAATATGTCCGCAGAACGCTATCCTGAAGATTTCAAAATTGAAGCAGTGAAGCAGGTCACTGATCGAGGTTACAAGATCGCTGAGGTCGCGCAGCAACTTGGTGTGACCGTAAAGAGCATACATGTCTGGATCAACAGGTTCGGCAGTTGTCTAGTAAATCGGAGGCGTGCCAGTCTGTAATGACTTCAAAATCCTGCACTGACTTACATTGTGTTCCTTGCACGACGACGCCAGCAGTGCCAGATCTTTCTCCAGCAGTTGCATCTCCTTGATCGTGTCCCTGACGTTTTCCAGTTGATTCCGCACGATCTGATCCACCTCTGTGCACGGAGCGGTGCCAAACGCCTGCACCTTCACCAGTTTGCGGATGCTGTCGATGGGAATACGCAGATCACGGCAGCGTCTGACGAAGCGCAACAGCTCGAGCGAATTCTGCCCGTACTCCCGATAGCCGTTCTCGGCTCGAACTGCTTTCGGCAACAATCCGATCTCTTCGTAGTAGCGGATGGTCTTGGCGGACACACCTGAATGTTGAGACAGCTTGTTGATCTTCATCACGGCGCTTGACCTTCTAGTAACAGGAAGCTTTATCGTACTCCCAGTTCTCGCACAAGGCGAGTTCATGAGGAGGAAATAATGTCAGGTTGCTGTGCACATGACGCCGTCGAGCGTCGCGAACGTCAGTTGTTGTGGGTTGTGTTGACGCTCAATGCGTCCATGTTTGTCATCGAATTCATGGCGGGATGGATCGCCCACTCCACCAGTCTGCTGGCCGATTCTCTCGACATGTTCGCCGATGCCGTCGTGTATGGCATCAGCCTGTATGCCGTTGGCAGAGCGGTGGCGCTCAAGGCCAGAGCGGCCGTGACCAATGGCGTTCTGCAACTGACCCTGAGTCTTGTGGTGCTGGCGGATGTCAGCAGACGCCTGCTGACGGACGCCGCGCCTGAACCGATGGTGATGAGCGTTGTGTCCCTCATGGCACTGACAGTGAACATGATCTGCTTCGGCATGCTGTACCGATTCAGGAGTGGCGACATCAACCTGAAGGCCAGTTGGATCTGCTCCCGCAACGACATGATGGCGAATGTCGGTGTTTTGATTGCAGCGATCATGGTCAGTCAGACTGGCAGGGCATGGCCGGATCTGGTGGTGGGCACGTTGATCGCCATGCTCGTCATGACCTCTGCAATCCGGATCATCAGTGAGGCCAGAGCCATACAGAGGATCGGCGACAATGTCGGAGCCGCCATTTGCAAGGAAACCCGCGTTTGACCTTGCTCCGACCACAGTGCTAAAGTCCCGGAACGTTGCAAACTTGGAAATCAGTTAAGTGCATATAAAACTTGTCATGGCACTTCTGCTCCTTCTCAACCACTCCCTGATGTTCGGAGTGGCTGAGGCTGCGCATATTCCCGACGACGAGCACCCCTACGGTCACATCATGGACTATGACCACGAGACAATTCCGGCCGGGCACTCGGTTGACGATGGTCATGAGTCCCACGAACAGCATCACAAGCACGGCATGCACGTGCACCTGAATTGCGATCTTCCCTATACATTGAGCTTCGAATTCGAGACACCTGGTAGCGAATCATTCGATGCTCGCCAATTCCTGCATCCAAGCCTGGCCTACTCGCCCCCCGTTCCACCGCCCAACCGCTGAACTTCCGAAAATTCCCTATTTTCAATTCAGTTCTCGCAGAGAACTGATGACTGGAGTTCATGCTCATGAAAGATTTTCGAGATGCAAGGCTGCTTGACGGCGGCCTTCCGCATCCACTGTTCAATGACTTTCCGCAGCGGCTATCGAAGCGTTTGCAACCATTACTTGTCATCACTATCTTGATTTTCAGCCAAGGTACCCTGGCTGCGGAAGACGGCGCTCTCACGCTCGAATCGGCCATGGAGCTCACCCTCGCGCAGAACCCGCAATTGCGGGTTTTCGATTTCCGCGATGAGGCGCTCCAGGGCCAGGCCGAAACTGCGGCACTCAAGCCCGCGCTCGAAATCGGAGCCGATATTGAAAACATTGTCGGCACCGGCAATCTTCAAGGCATTGATGGCACGGAGTTGACTGTCTCTGTCTCTTCCGTCATTGAACTTGGCAACAAGCGGGATGCGAGAATGGCATCCATCGGCGCTCGGCGCGGGCAGTTGGATGCGGAGCGTCAAGTGGAGGCGCTGGATCTGCTTGGCGAGGTCACCCGCCGCTACATAGACAATCTGGCTGCCCAGAATCGACTCACATTGGCTCAGGACGCAGTGGCCCTCGCTCGTGAAACTTTGCAGATTGTGCAAGACCGGGCAGCAGCAGGAGCGACGCCCGAGGCGGAAGTGCTACGCGCGGAGGCCGCGTTGTCTCAAGCCGAACTTCTTGTATCGGCGGAGGAGAGCCAACTCACATACGCCCAGGTTGCCCTGGCTGCACTGTGGGGGGAAACCAATCCCACCTTCGAGTCCGTGACGGGAAATCTCTACCAGATCGACCAGACGGCGGGCTTCGAGAGCCTCTTTTCGCGCGTCGAGAACAATCCGTTCATCATGGTGTTCGCCAGCGAGCAGCGCATGCTCGAAGCAGAAGTGCGCCTGGCCAGAACGCAGTCGATGGCCGACCCACGCTGGTCGCTTGGCGCTCGAAGGCTACAGGAAGGCGGTGACGTGGGATTGGTCGCCGGTTTCAGCATGCCGCTGTTCAGTGCGACACGAAACAGCGGAGCCGTGCGATCCGCTATCGCGGCGCGCGATGAAGTGGAAGTGCGACGGGAAGCGACATTGCTCAGTCTGCGTACACAGTTGTTCAATGCTTTCCAGAACCGGCAGCAGGCGCTTGTCACCATCGATACATTGCAGACTCGCACCATTCCTTTGCTGACTGAGGCGCTCTCCGAGACACAAGCCGCCTATGAGAGTGGACGATACAGCTACCTGGAGTGGGTGACTGCCAGACAGGAGCTCCTCACCGCCCGTAGCGCGCTCATTGACGCAGCAAGCGCTGCCCTGCGTCACGGTGCCGACATCGAGCAGTTAACGGCTGAGCCCCTGCTCCCTCCTCTGAATGATCAGACCAATTAACAGGATCAAACCATGAAAACAAATTATCAACTAAAGCTGCTACTCGCACTGTTGTTGTCGCTGTCTCTCACTGGCACCACCGCACTGGCTGCGGATGCAGATGCAGACCACGAACACGCCGAAGAAGAACACGCCGAAGAAGAGCACTCGGACGAAGAGCATGCGGAAGAAGAGCACGCCGACAGCGTGGTCATTGAACCGGGCATGGCACAACAGGCCGGTGTCACGACAGCAATGGCCGGGCCGGCAGTTATACGTGAAGCCGTTACCGTGTATGGCACGACAACCATGAACCCGCAGGGGATCAGTGAGGTCAAGGCACGCTTCCCTGGGCTCGTGATTGCCATCAATCCTGAAGTCGGAGAGCTTGTGTCCGCAGGAGATACGATCGCGGAGATCGAGTCCAACGAGAGCTTGCAGCGCTATCGGGTTCAGTCGCCTATTAGCGGAAGAGTGGTGTCACGTAACGCGAACCCAGGAGAAACGACCGGGGATCAACCACTGCTTACGATCATCAACTACGATCAACTGTGGGCTGAGCTCACCATCTTTCCATCCAACGCACGGCGCATCCAGCCAGGGTTGGAAGTGATCATGGAAGCAGACGGTGAAGTGATGAGAGGGAGCATATCGCATATTTTGCCGGGCTCCAGCGAATCTCCTGCAGTTCTCGCACGTGTCACTTTGGACAACAGTGATGGTCGCTGGACTCCGGGCTTGTTGTTGCAGGCCGATATCACAATCGGTCAATCCGAGGTCGCGCTTGCTGTGGATAACCGTGCCATTCAGAGCTTCGAAGACAACCCCGTGGTCTTTGTGCAGGAGGGGACTACTTACGAAAGCCGAACGGTGGCGCTGGGGCGTAAAGACGCTGAGCAGACCGAGATACTAAGTGGCCTTGAGCCAGGGGAGCTGTACGTTGTAGAGAACAGCTATTTGATCAAAGCCGACCTGGAGAAATCCAGCGCCGAACACGCCCACTAATCAGGAAGCCAACATGATCACATCAATCTTGCGCTTCTCCATCGAGAGGCGCTGGCTGGTTCTGTCACTGATATTTCTATTGCTTGGAGCCGGGGTATGGAGCTTCCAGCAACTTCCAATCGACGCAGTGCCAGATATCACCAACGTTCAAGTGCAGATCAACACCGATGCGCCGGGGTATTCACCGCTGGAAACCGAACAACGAATTACCTACCCGGTAGAGAATGCTCTCGCGGGCCTGCCCAACCTGGACTACACGCGCTCGATATCACGTTACGGTTTGTCGCAGGTCACGGTTGTCTTTCATGACGGCACTGACCCCTACTTTGCCCGCAACCTGATCAACGAGCGGCTTGGCACCATTCAGAGCAGCCTGCCTCCGGGACTTGAACCTGAAATGGGGCCAATCGCCACGGGTTTGGGTGAGATATTCATGTACACGGTCTCGGCATTGCCTGGCGCCGTTCAGGCAAACGGCGAACCATACGACCCCACCGCACTGCGCGAGATCCAGGATTGGATCATCAAACCTCAGCTCGCGCGCGTTCCGGGAGTTGTGGAGATCAACAGCATTGGGGGTTACAACAAGCAATACCACGTGACGCCCTGGCCAGCGAAGCTGCTGGCCTTTGATTTGACCATGGAAGATGTCGCTGCGGCTTTACGCGTCAACAACGACAACCGCGGTGCCGGATATGTCGAGCGCAACGGCCAGCAGTTGCTGATTCGTTCACCCGGCCAGTTGGCTACCGTGGAAGACATCGAACAGGTGATAGTGGCAAACCGCAGTGGTGCGCCAGTCCAGATTCGGGACGTTGCCGAAGTGGCCATCGGCGGCCAGTTGCGTACCGGAGCAGCAACGCTCAATGGTCAGGAAACAGTACTGGGCACGGCGATGATGCTGATGGGCGAGAATCCCCGTACCATTTCGCGCGCCGTCGCGGAGCGTCTGGAGACTATCCAGCAATCCCTGCCCGAGGGAGTCGTCGCTGAAGAGGTTTATAACAGGACTGTTCTGGTGGACAAGGCAATCGCCACCGTGGAAAAAAACCTGCTCGAAGGCGCACTGCTGGTCATCGTCGTGCTCTTCCTGTTGCTCGGCAATTTTCGCGCGGCACTCATTACCGCTGCCGTCATTCCACTTGCGATGCTGGCGACTCTTACTGGCATGGTGCGCACCGGAGTATCGGCCAATCTGATGAGCCTTGGCGCATTGGATTTCGGACTCATCGTCGATGGCGCCGTAATCATTGTGGAGAATTGCATCAGGCGCCTTTCCATGGCGCAACCGTCCTCGGGTAAAAGACTGCCGCTGGATGAACGGCTTGAGATTGTCTTCAACGCCACCAATGAAGTGATTCGCCCCAGCCTGTTTGGCGTCCTCATCATCACCATCGTCTACATTCCGTTGTTCACGCTCACTGGCGTGGAAGGGAAGATGTTCCAGCCGATGGCCGCAACGGTCGTGATGGCACTGCTGGCCGCACTCGTCCTGTCACTCACTGTGGTGCCCGCTGCGATTGCTGTCTTCATGAGTGGCAAAGTCAGCGAGAAGGAAAGTCCTGTTATCAAAGGCGCCAAGTGGCTCTACAGACCGCTGCTTGCAGCCGCGCTCCGCCTGCGCTGGTTGGTGGTCGCCGTTGCTGCGGGGCTGGTGGTAGTGTCAGCATGGCTCGCCACGACGCTAGGCTCGGAGTTTGTTCCGCAACTCAATGAGGGTGACTTCGCCGTGCAGGCGCTGCGCACAACCGGCACAGGACTTGAACAGTCGGTTGCCATGCAGGAGATGCTGGAAGCACGCATCATGGAGTTCCCGCAGGTCAATACAGCATTTGCCCGAATTGGCACACCTGAAGTGGCGACAGACCCGATGCCGCCCAACATCGCCGACACCTTTGTCATGCTGAAGCCGACAGAGGAGTGGCCTGACCCGACCCAGACCAAGGATGAATTCCTCATCGAGGTACAGGAAGCTCTCGAACAATTGCCGGGCAATAACTACGAGTTCACCCAGCCCATCGAGATGCGCTTCAACGAGCTGATTTCGGGTGTTCGCGCGGATCTTGGCATCAAGGTCTTTGGTGATGATCTGGATCAATTGCTGGCATCGGCCCAGAGCATTCTGGAAGTCGTGACAACGATAGAAGGTGCAGCGGACGCCCGCCTGGAGCAGGTGACAGGACTGCCGATGTTGTCGATTCATCCCAAACGCATGGCCATCGCGCGCTATGGTTTGAACATCGCCGACGTACAGGACTACGTCTCCATGGCCATGGGCGGCGAGTCGGCTGGTTTGATCTTCGAAGGAGACCGGCGCTTTGAACTGGTAGTACGGCTGCCGGAAACGCTGCGCAATGACATCGATAGCATGGGCGCGCTGCCGGTGCCCCTGCCGGATGGCAGTTATGTTCCCCTGGCAGAGATCGCCACGCTGGAGATTGCCCCGGCACCCAATCAGATCAGCCGCGAGAACGGCAAGCGCAGCATTGTGGTCACTGCGAACGTGCGGGACCGCGATCTGGGCTCTTTCGTGGCTGAAGCTGAGCAACGAGTCCTCGAAGAGGTCGCGCTGCCGGCAGGATACTGGTTGGAGTATGGCGGTACCTTTGAGCAACTGGAGTCTGCAAGCCAGAGACTGTCGATCGTCGTTCCTCTGACGCTCGTGTTGATTCTGGGCCTGCTGGTCATGGCCTTTGGATCGATGAAAGATGCCTTGATCATTTTCACCGGCGTGCCTCTGGCCTTGACGGGTGGCGTGCTGGCGTTGTGGTTGAGAGACATGCCCCTGTCGATTTCCGCAGGCGTCGGCTTCATCGCCCTGTCCGGTGTGGCAGTGCTCAACGGACTGGTGATGCTGGCGTTTATCCGCGACCTTGTGAAGGAAACCGGCGATCTTGTCGCATCGATTATCGATGGCGCACTCATACGCTTGCGTCCAGTTCTCATGACAGCGCTGGTGGCAAGTCTGGGTTTTGTGCCTATGGCGCTGAACACGGGCATCGGTGCAGAGGTACAGCGCCCACTCGCCACAGTGGTCATAGGAGGAATCATTTCTTCGACCTTGCTGACGCTGCTGGTATTGCCGGCGCTCTATCGGATAGTTCACGGCCGCGAAAAGCGTTTACTGAGAAAGCAGGCCGGGAGGAGCTGAGTGACCGAGAACGGGAGAGTTGCACAATGAGTGATGAAAAGCTGGAGATACGCACTGCAGACCAGCGAAACATCCTGTGGATAGTCCTTGCTCTCAATGTGGTGCTGGCAGTCGCGTTTCTGATGACCGGCCTGAGCGCGGATTCGAGCGCGTTGATCGCCAATGGGCTCGATAACGCGTCTGACAGTATCGTCTACATCATCACTCTACTGGCGCTGAACCGGCCCCCAGTATGGAAGCGCGCCGCCGCGCGCGTTTCCGGAGGGCTGCTGGTCCTGTTCGCCGTCGGCATCCTGTTTGATGTGGGCCGACGGTTCCTGGGCGATCCCGAACCTTTGGGTTACAACATGATGTTGATGGCGATAGTTGCCGCAGCAGTGAATGCACTGTGCGTTTGGCTGCTCAGGAAAATTCACGATGCCGAGGTCGATGTCCGTGCGGCCACGACCTTCAGTACCAATGATTTCATGGCGAACGCCGGAGTGCTGGTCGGCGGCGGACTTGTGCTCTGGACGGGGCAGGCGTGGCCCGATCTGGTGGTAGGGCTGGCCGTTGCGGCGATCGCGCTGAAAGGAGCGATCAGCATTCTGCAGGATGCCAACAGCGAGGCGGGCAGATCATGACTGGCGAACCGACCGTGGGAGCGAGCCCTGTTCGCGATTGAGTGCCTCACGACGTATCAATTTGGCACCTTCAATCGCGAGCAGGCTCGCTCCCACAGGGCGATTGGTTACACGCTGAAAATCGGGGCGAAACCGCCGCCCGGTGTGCGGAAGTTGGTAGTCTGGCCCTGATAGAGACGTGCCGCCGTCAGCAGAATGTTGCCATCGTAGGTGTAGAGACGGATGTCGGCCTTACGCGCCTCCTTGTTGCCGTCGATCTCTATCATGCGCTCACTCGGCGGGGCGAATTCCTGCGCGACGTAACCCCCCTTGACGATCTCCTCCCATGTACCACGTGTGAGTTTGTCACCACGATAGACGGCTTTACCTCCGTATCCAGCTGCAGGTTTGAAGAAGAGCTGCTTGCGGCGGGCCCACAATTGTTCGGCCTTTTCCGGAGTGACGACTTCGGTTCTCAGCACGTTGCCTAGCGCGAGAAGTGAACTCTCATCGACACCCCAGCTGGCAAGCAGATCACGATCCGACAGGACGATCAGGTTGCGTTTGTCTGCGAACAGGGCGTGCACGCCGGGATGTGGCGTCAGGACTACCGCATCATCGAGATAAGCCTGCCGCAACGCGGCATGAGCAGGATTGTCGAGCACAAAATCCACCAATCGGTTATAGACCATATCCACAGGTTTACCGCTGGCCAACAGACGAGTACCGTCGTACTCGAGCGCGGCCGCATCCACAATCACGGCCTCAACAGCGTGGCGTTCGAAAAAGTCCCGGGCGAGTTGGAACTCGGGGTAGAGATACTGCTCTTCGGGCTGCTCGTCCACGATTGCCACGCGAGTCGGCGAGCCCGCGCGGCCCTGCAGATGCCATTCATTGAGAAACATGTTCCAGAATGCCCAGTCGAACTTGTCATTGTCGTCGTTCAGGTCCATGCAGGTTTCCATCTCGATGCAGCATGCACGCTGAGCATTGGCCAGTGCCGCATTGAGAAATGCGCCGCCTGCATTGGTATTGATCTCGATAAGACGCGGCCCGTTGGCCGACAGGTGAAAGTCATATCCCATGAATACCCCCAGCGGACCGGACTCATGCTGGGCAATGGCGGGAGACTGTGCCGCAATGTACTCCCGATACATGGGCAACCGCGCGACCGATTCGATGGCTCTGACGGTACTGTGCATCTGCGCCAACAACTCTGCAGACAGAAACATCGGCGCATTGGAAAACAGATTGGGACGTGCGTCGATGAGTTCCTGAGTGATGGTGTTGCCGGAGTCTCTCAGAAGAGCGTCATGCAGTGCGGGCCGATCCAGGGTAATGCAGAAGCACTCCTTGTTCAGCGCCTCAGCGACGGATTGCGCGAAAGATGGAGGTGGTGTTGACGTCATGTTGGAAAACCATTGGTTCGGGAACAGTCCCTTACCGTCACTGTATGCGCCCGATCACACCGACTTTCAACTGTGGGAGCGAGCCCTGCTCGCAATGAATTGCAAGCGAACCGGTTTGACCAGGTATCAACCGAGCCCACAGCAACCTCTAATCCAACGTCACAACACGCAACCGCAATGCATTGACAATAACACTGACCGAGGACAGTGCCATCGCTGCAGCGGCGATGATCGGTGACAGCAAGAGCCCCGTCAGTGGATAAAGCACGCCCGCAGCAATCGGAACTCCAACAGCGTTGTACACAAAGGCGAAGAACAGGTTCTGGCGAATGTTCATCATCGTTGCCTGCGATAATTTTCGAGCGGCCACGATACCCTTCAGATCGCCTCGCAGAAGAGTGACGCCGGCGCTCTCTATTGCCACATCCGTGCCAGTGCCCATCGCAATTCCGACATCTGCGGTCGCCAGCGCAGGCGCGTCATTGACCCCGTCTCCCGCCATCGCGACCACACGACCTTCGCTCTTGTGACGCATCACAACCTTCGCCTTGTCCTCCGGCAGGACCTCCGCCTCGACTTCGTCGATGTTGAGCTTGCGGGCAACAGCCAGAGCTGACGTTCGGTTATCGCCGGTAAGCATGACGACGCGAATGCCCACTGATTGCAACGCACTGATGGCCTCTGCGGTTGTCGCCTTGATTGGATCGGCGATGGCGAGCAGTCCCGCAAACTTTCCATCAACAGCGGCGAAAATCACCGTCGCCCCATCCTCGCGCAGTTGCTCTGCTTCGGCCTCGTGAGCACTGATATCGACTCGTTTGAATTCCATGAGCAGACGATTGCCAAGCAGCACCTCGCGGCCTTCCACGTTACCGATGACTCCTTTGCCATTGGGCGAATCAAAATCTATGGCATCCGGCAACGCCAGTCCCAATGACTGCGCCTTTTCGACGATGGCATTGGCCAGCGGATGCTCGCTGCCCTTCTCTAGGCTCCCCGCCATTCGCAAAAGCTCCGCTTCTGTCAGCCCATTGGCGGGCCGCACACCAGTGACCTGCGGCCTGCCTTCAGTCAGTGTGCCTGTCTTGTCTATGACCAGCGTGTCCACTTTTTCCAGCCGTTCGAGTGCTTCCGCGCTGCGAATCAACACGCCACTTTGTGCCCCACGGCCAACTCCCACCATGATAGACATCGGCGTTGCCAGACCCAGAGCGCAGGGGCAGGCAATGATCAGCACACTGACTGCCGCAATCAACCCGTACGACATGGCGGGAACCGGCCCCAGAAGCGACCACCCCACAAAGGAGAGGACTGCAATCAAGACGACAACGGGAACGAACCTGCCAGCCACCTTGTCGGCCAGCCCCTGTATAGGTGCGCGACTACGCTGGGCACCCGCCACCATCTGAACGATCTGCGCCAACATGGTGTCTCTGCCGACCTTGTCGGCTCGCATCACGAATGAGCCCTGCTGATTGATCGTGCCACCTATCACATGATCGCCGACCTTCTTGGTGACAGCCATGGGCTCGCCGGTCACCATCGACTCATCTACGTGTGAGCCACCATCCAGCACTTCACCGTCCAGTGGTACCTTGTCACCAGGGCGCACCCTCAATCGATCACCAACGACAACGTGATCCAGAGAGACGTCCGACTCCCCTCCCAGCTCATCGAGCCTGCGGGCTGTTGCCGGTGACAGATCGAGCAAGGCTCTGATGGCGCCTGAAGTCTTTTCACGAGCTCGCAGTTCCAGTATCTGACCGAGCAGAACCAGCACGATGATGACGGCACCAGCCTCGAAATACACGGCGACGGAATCGTCCACCTGCCGAAAGGCCAGAGGAAATGCCCTTGGCACAAATGTGGCGGCGAGGCTGTACAGCAATGCCACCCCTGTGCCGAGAGAAATGAGCGTAAACATGTTCAGGTTGCGACTGCCTAATGACTGCCAGCCACGCACGAAGAATGGCCAACCCGCCCAAAGAATTACTGGCGTTGCAAATCCCATCTGCACCCAGTTCGACAACTGCGGGCGTATAAGGTGATCGAGACCGAACAGATGACCCCCCATTTCGAGTACCAGCACCGGGATAGAGAGCACTAGGCCAATCCAGAAGCGGCGAGTCATGTCGATGAGCTCGGCAGAAGGACCAGTGTCTTCGCCAGTGACCTGTTCCGGCTCCAGAGCCATCCCGCAAATGGGGCAACTGCCCGGTCCGGGCTGACGAATCTCCGGATGCATGGGGCAAGTGAAGATTGCAGAAGTAGATGGCGTCTGTTGCTGCCTATCGTCGTCTGAATGATGAGCGGGGGGCTGGTGGGTATGGTGACCTGAGTGTTCTGGCATGAAACTATTCCTCTTGAAGCTGAATCCGATTTTGATTTACCCGTCAAGGGTGTAACGTGACCCCATGACTAATCACCTGCTGACACTGCATCCAATGCTGGCGACATATTTCCTGGTAATCGCGCCAGCACATCTGCTTTGGGAGTTCCTCCATCTTCCCTTCTACACTCTTTGGGACACGGGGTCTGCCACTGAAATTCTATTCGCGGTCATCCACTGCACTGGTGGATATCTGCTGATCGCTGCAAGTGCGCTGACGTTGGCAGTCATTGTCTTTGGACAGCATCAATGGCCTGAACAGCATTTTCTGCGCGTCGCCATTGCAGCTATCGCTTTCGGGCTCTTCTACACGGTATTCAGTGAGTGGCTGAATGTCGATATCCGTAGAACCTGGGCCTATAAAGAATCCATGCCACGATTGCCAGTGTTCGGCACAGGCCTCACCCCTGTCTTGCAGTGGCTCATGGTGCCGACGCTGGGGTTCTGGATTGTCCACAGGGCAAGGTCACAGTGAACCGGGTTTTTCCCCCGGTAGACGTGACCATCACATCGCCACCGTGCGCCTGGGCGATGGATTTGACAATTGCCAGCCCCAAACCTCCCCCTTCGCTGCTGCGCCGTCTGGCCGGATCAATGCGATAGAAACGTTCAAAAATCAGCGCCCGATGCTCGGCCGAAATTTCCGGGCCAGGATTCTCGACGTCGATCTGCACGCCGTTTGGATTTTTTGTACAGGTGACGGTCACAGCTTCACCGCTTGCGGTGTGCAAAAGGGCATTGCTCAGCAGATTGCTGAACGCACGCCTGAGCATCAGGCGGTCTCCCTGGACAGTGATATCTTCTCCCACCAACTCGAAACGGACATTGCGGTCCTCGGCCCAAGCCTCGAAATATTCGAACAATCCCGTCAACTCGCGACGCAGGTGTACATCGGCTGACTCGGGCTTGATGAGATTGTCATCGGCTTGGGCCAGAAACAACATGTCAGCGACCATTTTGCCCATGCGCTCCAACTCTTCGAGATTGGAGTAGAGGATTTCCTGATACTGCTCTGCACTGCGAGGCATCGACAACGCAACCTGTGTCTGCGTTGTCAAATTCGTGATCGGTGTGCGTAATTCGTGGGCGATGTCTGCGGAGAAGTGCGAAAGACGACGGAAGTTTTCTTCCAGCTTTTCCAGCATGACGTTGAAGGACAACACCAATTCGCCGAGCTCCACTGGGGCCTGTGCGGGGTCCAGTCGCACATCCATGCGCTCCGAGGTCACCGAGAGCATTCTGGCGCTAATACGGCGAATGGGGGCGTGCGCCCTCTGCACTGCAAACCACGCTACCAGAATGGTCACTATGCTCGCGGCTACGCTGATCAACCATAAATCACGATCCAGTTGATCGAGGTAATGCAGATGAAAGTCCATCGCCATGGCAACAACGACGGTGTAGCCATTCACGCTCAGGACAATGCCGCGATAGGTGCCCTGCTGTGTTGTCCAAATCTGCAAGGCCTCGACAGCAACGGTAGTAGCTTGCTCCACGCCAAGAGCCATGGACGCCAGCTCGGAACCAGCCGTGTCATGAAGCACCTGGTGTGCGTCATCGATAACGGTAAAGAGCACACCGTGATGCCCAACACCAGCGGCAGCAAGTTGCTCGTGCAAATACTGTGAATTGCTCACGACTTCAGCGCTTTCCAACGCCAACTGCAAGGCGCTGACTACTGCCTCGATTTCACCGAAATCCTGCTCCACAAAATGTTGATCAATCGAACGCTCCACGAGCCAGGCAAACGCCAGGAATGCTGTCGTAGTGGCAATGCCGACGAAGGCGGTAACACGCAGCGCCAATGAGACAGACCAGAGCTGGGAGGAATCAGTTTTCATCGCCAGTATCCAGTATGTAACCCATCCCTCTGACCGTACGAATCAACCGTGTCGAGAACGGGTCATCCACCTTGGCACGCAAACGCCGGATCGCGACATCAATCACGTTGGTATCGCTATCGAAATTCATATCCCAGACGAGAGACGCAATGAGAGAGCGTGGCAAGACTTCTCCCCGATGTCTCACCAACAATTGCAGAAGAGCGAATTCCTTGTTGGTGAGATGCAGACGGACACCGGCGCGCGTGGCACGACGGCGCGACAGGTCCAGCACCAGATCGTCCACCTCCAGACGGTCGGAGGTCAGAGTGCCGCCCGCGCGCCGCAGTAGCGAACGCACTCGTGCAAGCAATTCGGAGAAGGAAAAGGGTTTCACGAGATAGTCATCTGCCCCCAGCTCCAGGCCCTTGACTCGATCCTCCACACTGCCCTTGGCGGTGAGGAACAGCACGGGCGTCGCTTTGCCAGCCTCGCGCAGGGAGCGGACGATTTTCCAGCCATCAACATCGGGGAGCATGACATCCAGCAGAATGAGGTCATAGGTCTGAGTGGACGCGAGATAGTAACCATCGAGTCCGTTGCGCACGAGGTCCGCTACAAAGCCAGCTTCAGTCAGCCCCTGTCGAATGTAATCACCAGTCTTGATCTCGTCTTCCACTATCAGGAGTTTCATGGGGTGCGTGACTCTTTACTCAGGTGAATTGAGAACCGCCTGACAGGCTATCGAGGTTCCACGGCCACTATAGCCACCTGAGCCTGACTCCGCCATGACGGCGACATTACAGCAATGTAATGCAAGGGTCATGCTGTCGACAGCCGTAGTGATCTAAATTATCTGGCAAGCTCATCAAGTTGTGTTACCAGGCACTCGCTACTGCAAATCAACAAGAGGTAAAACCGATGGGAAGGAACGGAAACTTCAACGGCGCTGCGAGAACCCTGTCGCGCAGACGCTTCGTGCAGGGACTTGCCGCAGGCGGAGTACTGCTGAGCGCGGCGGCATTCTCCGGCCGCCCGCTGACTGCACAGAGCAGACCCGTTATTGACACCGGCACCGCGCCCGTGCTCAGTGGTACGGACTTCGAACTTGTCATCGAGAACTCACCCGTCAACTACACTGGCAAGGTCGCCACCGCCACCACAGTCAACGGCTCCATCCCTGCACCCACCTTGCGCTGGCGGGAGGGCGACACGGTGACAATCCGCGTCGTCAACTGTCTGCAGGAGTCTACCTCCATTCACTGGCACGGCATCATCCTGCCTTTTGACATGGATGGCGTGCCGGGCATCAGTTTCAACGGCATTCCCGCTGGCACCACCTTCACGTATCAGTTCAAGATTGTGCAGTCCGGCACCTACTGGTACCACTCCCATTCCGGTGGCCAGGAGCAACACGGGATGTATGGCGCCATCATCATCGAGCCAGCGAGCGGAGAGCGGATTCAAGCTGACCGCGATCATGTGGTACTGCTTTCCGACTGGACCGACGCAGACCCGATGGCGCAGTTTGCCAAACTCAAGGTGCAGAGCGATTACTACAATTTCAACCAACCGACAGTGCCAGACTTCCTGCGCGATGTCACCCGCGATGGCCTTGGCGCTGCGCTGGACGAGCGCCGCATGTGGCAGCAGATGCGCATGAATCCGACTGATCTTGCCGATCTGTCGGCCACCGCGCTCACCTACCTTTGCAACGGCACGACTCCAGCAGGCAACTGGACCGGCCTCTTTCAGCGTGGCGAGCGCGTGCGCCTGCGCCTCATCAACGGCTGCGGCAACACATTCTACGACGTGCGCATCCCGGGGCAGACACTCACGGTGGTGCAGGCCGATGGCCAGGACATCGAGCCGGTGGAAGTCGACGAGTTCCGCTTCGGCCCGGGCCAGACTTACGACGTGCTGGTCACTCCGACCGAAGACGCCTGCACTGTGTTCGCGCAGACCATGGACCGTACCGGCTACGCCTGTGGGACGCTGGCCGTGGCGGCGGGCATGAGCGCGCCGGTACCCGCGCTGGATGAACCCCTGCCACTCACGATGGCGGACATGATGGGTTCCATGGTGATGCCGGCCACACCCGTGCGGCACGCCTCATCGGAATATGGACCCAGCACTGACGCGCGCGTGGACACCCCCTCCGTCGCCTTGAACGATCCCGGCATCGGCCTGCGCGACAATGGTCGGCGTGTGCTGACGCTCGCGGATCTGCACACCTTCGGGGGCCCACTGGATTCACGGCCAGCAGAACGCGAGATCGAGTTGCACCTGACTGGCAACATGGAGCGTTACAACTGGTCCTTCGATGGCGTCGAATTCGGGCAATCGACACCGGTGCATTTCCGTCACGGCGAGCGCCTGCGTGTGATCCTGCATAACGACACCATGATGACTCACCCGATGCACCTGCACGGCATGTGGAGCGAGCTGGAAAATCCGGACGGCAGCTTTCAGGCTCGCTTGCACACAATCATGGTACAACCGGCACAACGCATCAGTTTTCTCGTCACGGCCGACGCGCCGGGGCGCTGGGCGTGGCATTGTCATCTCATGCTTCATATGGACGGTGGTATGTTCCGCGAGGTAATCGTCGCATGAGAAATTCCAAGCACAGTGTCTGCCTGTTCACAGCCGCCTCTCTTTTTTGTGCAGGCTTGTTGATTCCGGAGCCGCTGCTGGCGCAGCCTGCTGTGGATCATTCGCAGCATGCGACACCCGCTCCTGCGCCTGTAACAACCCCTGCGGTAGATCACTCACAGCACATGATGACACCATCCAGTGACGCGGCAAGCGCTCGGGACCCTCACGCCTATTCCGGTGGTTATCAGCGTGGCAGCGGGTTGTACGCGCTGGCGCAGGGAAATGGTCAGTTGCATATGGCCGACTCTCATCGCTTCGGGGCAGTCATCATCGATCAGCTTGAGAGGACCAGCGGCGACGACGAAGCGACCATCTACGACCTGCAAGCCTGGATCAGTCAAGGCTATCAGCGCGTCACGTTGAAAGCAGAAGGAGATATTGAAGAGCGCACACTGGAAGAATCGCGCACGGAACTGCTGTGGACCAGAGCGTTCTCACCTTTCTGGGACACACAGCTGGGCGTGCGTCATGACACAGGGGCGCAACCCGATCAGAGTTGGCTGGCTCTGGGCATACAGGGCCTGGCGCCTTACTGGCTCGAAATCGATGCGACAGCTTACCTCGGCAGTAGCGGTCAGACTTCATTGCGGTTGGATGCGGAGTATGAGCTGTTGCTGACACAACATCTGATTCTGCAACCTTCAGCAGAACTCAATCTGTACGGAAAACGCGACGCTGAACGCGGTGTGGGCAGCGGCCTGTCCGACGTCACGGTGGGAATGCGTCTGCGTTACGAGTTCTCTCGTCAATTCGCTCCGTATGTCGGTGTCGAATGGGCAGGAAAATACGGAGATTCAAAAGAATTCATGCGTGCTGCCGGAGAAAAAAACAGTGGCACGAGATGGGTAGCAGGCGTGCGTTTCTGGCTTTCAAATTGAAAATGTTCTTAACAACCACTCACAGGAGAATACGGTCATGACAATTCGAACAACATTTTTGCGACGAGGGTTTCGCTCACTCGTGCTGGCCGCACTGACAATCATGTCCGTCGGTGCGTGGGCGCACACCGAGCTGACAGCTTCTGAACCTGCCGCTGATGTGCAGTTGCAAGCCTCTCCACAGGAACTCAAGTTGACGTTCAGCAGCCAGGTGCAATTGATGAGCGTGAATCTTGTCAAAGGCGACAGTGAGAAAGTCGAATTGAATTTCACACGCAGCAGTGAATCCATGCAGAGCCACAGCATATCCCTACCTGCACTCGAGGTTGGACTTTACACTGTCTCATGGGGGGTGCTGGGCAGCGACGGCCACCAGGTACAAGGCAAGTACAGTTTCTCTATTGGCTCAGAGCAGGGTGACCATCAGGACCACGTTCATTAATGTGGCCACCGAGCATTTGGGAGTTTCTGACACTCACCTGCAAGCTGCTGATATACGCGAGCACTGCAGGTGCGGTAGGAGGAACATTCTCAGTCAGACTGTTGGCGCACCACAGCGCCATTCAGATTTCCATGCGTCGGTATATTCGATGGAGTTGTGTTGCGGGTGTGGCTGCCAGCAGCGCTTTTTTCTTCTTTCAGGTCGGCGCCATTGCTGATCTCGGTCTGCGGGGCATGTTCGATGCCGATCTCATCGGCATACTGATTCAGACCTCGAACGGCTCTTCCGCTTTCACACGCACTGCCGGATTCGCCATGATGGGTCTTGCAGCTGTCGAATCGATTTCCACATCAAGATTCCGTCGGATCGCCCCCAGTATCTGTTTGACTATAGGCGGGGTAGTGATCCTGCTCTACTCATTCACCACAAGTGGCCACTTGGCAAACGCTGACGTTCTTGTCCAGTTCACTCTGGTTTTACACGTCCTGACGGTCTCACTATGGGTAGGGTCCTTGTACCCACTGTTGCGTTTCAGTCGGACGGACGAACTGTCCTCAATTCAACAGATCATGCATACCTTCGGCAAAGTGGCGAACTGGATTGTGCTGATACTGCTGTCGTGTGGACTACTTCTTGCCTGGTTGTTGCTGGAAGGAGTTAGTGATCTCGTTACGACGGACTATGGTAGAGGACTAGGTGTTAAAGTCATCCTCGTTGTTGCATTGCTGCTGATGGCTGCCAGAAATAAATTGAGATTGACTCCCGCTATGTTGCAACCAGGAGTTGGTGCCAGGTTGTCGCTGGCTATTCGCATTGAAATTCTGGTTGCCTTGTTGATTTTGCTGACTACGGCAATTATCACAGTGATCATTGGCACCGAAGCCATCTAGTAATTTTTCACTGCTTGATCGGTCATCTTGCGGCAAGACTCGCAACGGAGTTTGCGATCCAGCATAACTTGTGCCTTCAACATCGAACAGACAGCCTCGTAGGTTGAATGAATATCGATAAAAATTTGTGACCTTATCCCACACAGGAGGCGCTACATTGAAAAGACCGACCTTCGCCTCGGCTTACTGCACCTGCTT
>JALREE010000269.1 GCA_023256835.1 Pseudomonadales bacterium
TGGCCATGAAGATGGACCCGGAGTACCGCAAGATCTCCGAGCGCTTCTACAAGGACCACGCCTATTTCTCGGACCTGTTCGCCCGCGCCTGGTTCAAGCTGACGCACCGCGACATGGGCCCGAAGGCCCGCTACTTCGGCCCGGAAGTGCCGTCCGAGGACTTGATCTGGCAGGACCCGGTACCGGCGGGCAACACCCGTTACGACGTGGGCAACGTCAAGGCGAAGATCGCCGCCAGCGGTCTGTCCATCGGCGAGCTGGTGGCCACCGCCTGGGACAGCGCCCGCACCTTCCGCAGCTCCGACATGCGCGGTGGAGCCAATGGCGCGCGCATCCGTCTGGCCCCGCAGAAGGACTGGGCCGGCAATGAGCCTGCGCGCCTGACCAGGGTGCTGGGCGTGCTGCAGCCAATTGCCGACGCTGCCGGGGCCAGCCTGGCCGACGTGATCGTGCTGGCCGGCAATGTGGGTGTCGAGAAGGCGGCGAAGGCTGCAGGCTTCGATGTCAGCGTGCCTTTCGCGCCGGGTCGTGGCGATGCGTCGCAGGCGCAGACCGATGTTGCCTCCTTTGCGCCGCTGGAGCCGATCCACGATGGCTACCGCAATTACCTGCAGAAGGACTATGCGGTGAGCGCCGAGGAACTGCTGCTGGATCGCACCCAGCTGATGGGGCTGACGGCACAGGAAATGACGGTCCTGATCGGCGGCATGCGCGTGCTGGGCACCAACCATGGCGGCAGCGCGCATGGTGTGTTGACCTCGCGCGTGGGCACGCTGAGCAATGACTTCTTCGTCCACCTCACCGACATGGCCTACACTTGGAAGCCCGCCGGCCGCAATCTCTACGAGATCCGCGAGCGCAGCAGTGGCGCCGTGAAGTGGACGGCCACGCGGGTGGATCTGGTGCTGGGTTCCAACTCGGTGCTGCGTGCCTATGCCGAGGTCTATGCTCAGGACGACAGCCGCGAGAAGTTCGTGAAGGACTTCGTGGCCGCCTGGACCAAGGTGATGAACGCCGATCGTTTCGATCTGGCCTGATGCAAGGGTTCAGAGGCGCTTGCCCTGGCAAGTGCCTCTGAACCCGGTCCCCTTCGTTTCATGATCTAAATCAAGAATTCTTCGAACACCTTCCCGCTTCCCGCCGGCTCTTGCCGGACTCTGATCTAAATCAATAAACGCCTTCCTCGTGTCTCTACACTGCAGTCCAAGGGCTACTTTCGGGTAGCACCGTTGCATAACCAACACCCAGTGAGAGTCAGGAGAGGATCATGAGAAAAACCAGAATTACAGGGTTGCTGCCGTTCGTTGCATTGCTGCCCGCGTTCGCCGGCGCTGCAGAGCCCGTCGCCCACGACATTACATACGCCCGTGAAGTCTCACGCATCATTCAGGACAACTGCCAGGGTTGCCACCAGCCCGGTCAGATAGGCCCCATGTCGCTGACCACCTATGAAGAAGTGCGTCCCTGGGCGCCGCTGATTGCGCAGAAAGTGGCGCAGCGCGAGATGCCCCCGTATCAGTACGATTCCCACGTCGGCGTGCAGGAACTGAAGGATGACTGGCGCATGGATCAGGCCGACATCGACACCATCGTGAAGTGGGTCGAGGAAGGTGCACAGCTCGGCAACATTGCCGATTTGCCCGAACCGGTCCAATACCCCGAGATTGGTCAGTGGCGTCTGGCAGAAGAGCTGGGCGAGCCGGACCACATCATCAAGTCTGCCGCCTGGGATGTGCCCGCTGCCGGTCAGGATCTGTGGTGGGAGCCGGAAGTCGACGCCAACATCACCGAATCACGCTGCATCAAGGCCGTTGAGACCCTGCCGTCCCGCGCCGCGCACGGTTCCACTCACCACGCCAACTCGCACTTCCTGGTGAAGAACGAAGCCGGCGAGTGGGTTGATGACATCCGTCTGTCCGAGTTCGCGTTCGGCAAGCTCGGCGAAAAAGTGCCGAAAGGCGCCTGCCGCAAGGTGCCGGTGGATTCCAAGGTGAAGTGGAGCATCCACTATTACCCCGATGGCAACTTCGTGGAAGACGATCAAGTGTCCGTGGGCATCTGGTACTACGACGAAGAAGATGACTTCAACGAAGCCGAAGCCTATCCCCAGGATCTGCGTCTGTACGCCCTGCAGGGTGGCGGCGATTATCTGATTCCGCCGCATGGCAAGCTGATGACCCAGGGCTTCCACTCATTTGACCATCCGGTTCGTATCGACAGCTTCCAGCCGCACCTGCACCTGCGCGGCGTGGCGATGTCCATCGAGTCCTTCGATCCGCGCACCGGCCGTCGTGAAATTCTGAGCCAGATCTCCAACTGGAACGCAGGCTGGAACCACAGCCACACGTATGAAGAAGGCTTCGAGCCCCTGTTGCCCGCCGGCGCCACGATCATCCTGACGTCCTGGTTCGACAACAGTGCCGCCAACCCCCGCAACCCTGACCCGGATCAGTGGGTAGGGGCAGGTCAGCGCACCACCGACGAGATGTCTCACGCCTGGATCGCGGTGACTCACCTCGACGAAGAAGGCTATCAGGAACTGCTTGCCGAGCGTCAGGCTCGTGACTCCAACTCAGTGGCTTCCATCGGAGAGTGAACATGAAAACTTCTGTCAAATTTGCCTCTGCAGCACTCGCTGTCGCCTTGACCGGCATCCTGATGGCTCCCGCCCAGGCACAACTGCCCGACCATCTGCGTGACTACGCACTGGCCGCGCAGCGCGACCAGGGTGATGTGATCGCCCCGATGTTCAACGGCTGGATCGCCAACGCAGATGGTTCCACCACGTTCATCTTCGGCTTCGCCAACAAGAACGCCGAAGAGATCGTCGACATCCCGCTGGGCCCGAACAACTTCATCGAGCCCAAGCAGTTCGACGGCGTGCAGCCCACGCACTTCCCCACCTACAGCCGTGGCGGTTTCGTGGGCCTGCAGGAGCGCGGAGTGTTCCAGGTGACCATTCCGCCGGAAATGAAAGGCACCGAGGTGGTGTGGACACTGAATCACGCCGGTCACACCTACGCCGTTCCCGGTCGCGCAGTGCACCCGGCCTATGAGATGAGCAATGACCCGGCCGCCTACGGCTCGCTGAACCCGGCCATCCGCTTCGAGTCCAATGGCGCCGAAGCGACGGATCGCGGCAGTGTGTTCGGCCCTCGCGTCACTGCGTCCGTCGGCAAGCCTGTCACTCTGTCCGCGTTGATCCAGGATCGAGGTGAGCGCGAACAGTACGACCTGCCCGATGCCTACCCGCTGGGCACCGAGTGGATCATGCACCAGGGCCCGGGCGATGTGATGTTCGATGTCGCCA
>JALREE010000354.1 GCA_023256835.1 Pseudomonadales bacterium
GCGCCGCTTCGAGGCCTATAACTGGCAGGTGATCCGCAATGTCGACGGGCATGACGCCGACGAGATCCAGATGGCCATCGAGACCGCGCGCAAGAGCGACCGGCCGACGCTGATCTGTTGCAAGACCATCATCGGCTTCGGCTCGCCGAACAAGCAGGGCACGCACAATGTGCACGGCTCCCCGCTGGGCGACGCCGAGATTGCCGCCACGCGTGCCGCTCTGGGCTGGCCGCATGCGCCTTTCGAGATTCCGGCCGACATCCGTGCCGCCTGGGATGCCCGCGACAAGGGCTTCACTGCCGAGTCCGCGTGGAAGGAACAACTGGTCCGCTATGAAGAAGAACACCCCGTGCTGGCCATGGAACTGGTGCGTCGTCTCAAGCGTCAGCTGCCTGGCCATTTCGCCGAGCAGGCGGATGCCTACATTCAGGCCTGTCAGGTGAAGGGCGAAACCATTGCCACGCGCAAGGCCTCGCAGAACTGTCTGGCGGCCTATGGTCAGCACCTGCCGGAAATGATCGGCGGCTCGGCCGATCTCGCCGGTTCCAACCTCACGCTGTGGTCCGGCACCATGCCGATCACCGAGCGTGCCGATGGCAACTACATCAACTACGGTGTGCGCGAATTCGGCATGAGCGCCATCATGAACGGCATTGCCCTGCACGGCGGCTTCATTCCCTTCGGCGGCACCTTCCTGATCTTCATGGAGTACGCGCGCAACGCCGTGCGCATGGCCGCGCTGATGAAGCAGCAGTGCATCTTCGTCTACACCCATGACTCCATCGGCCAGGGCGAAGACGGCCCGACCCACCAGCCGGTGGAGCAGATCGCCAACCTGCGCGTCACGCCGAACATGTCCGTGTGGCGCCC
Source organism: Pseudomonadales bacterium (assembly GCA_023256835.1). Lineage (GTDB taxonomy): Bacteria > Pseudomonadota > Gammaproteobacteria > Pseudomonadales > Pseudohongiellaceae > UBA5078. The sequence goes on from JALREE010000354.1 coordinate 871, forward strand.
CTGCGACGCGGTGGAATCCGCCGTGGCCTGGAAGGCGGCGATCCTGCGCAGTGACGGCCCGACCTCGCTGGTGTTCTCACGGCAGAATCTGCCGCACATGGCCCGCACGCCCGAGCAGCTTGCCGCGATTGCGCGCGGAGCCTATGTGCTGAAGGACTGCGACGGCACGCCGGAGCTGATCGTGATCGCCACCGGTTCCGAAGTGGCCATCGCGCTGGAAGCCGTCACGGTGCTGCAGGCCCAGGGGCTGCGCGCGCGCCTGGTCTCCATGCCGTCCACGGATGTGTTCGAGGCGCAGGACGCCGCCTACCGTGAGCAGGTGCTGCCCCAGGCCGTGCGTGCGCGCGTGGCGGTGGAAGCGGCCGCGGCGGACTACTGGTACAAGTACGTCGGCCTGGATGGCCGCGTGATCGGCATGCGCAGCTTCGGTGAATCCGCACCGGGCCCGGTGTTGATGAAGGAATTCGGTTTCACCGTCGAGAACATCGTCAGCACCGCCACCGCCCTGTGTGGCAAGTGACGCCTTCTCCTGCATGAGAGTGCCATGTCCTACCGCATTGCCATAAACGGTTACGGTCGCATCGGCCGTTGCGTGCTGCGCGCGCTGCAGGAGTCGCGCGCGTATCCCGAACTGGAGATCGTCGCCATCAACGATCTGACCGACACCCACTCGCTGGTCTATCTGACGAAATACGACAGCACCCACGGTCGCTTTCCCGGTCAGGTGGATGGACGCGATGGCGTGCTGCGCATCGACGGGCGCGACATCGAGGTGCTCTCGCACAGCGACATCGCCGCTCTGCCATGGCGACGTCTGGGCGTCGACCTGGTGATGGACTGCACCGGCGCATTCTCGGACCGCGCCACGGCCGCCCTGCATCTGGCGAGCGGCGCGCAGCGCGTGCTGCTGTCCCATCCGGCGCAGAGCGATGTCGATGCCACCGTCATCTATGGCGTGAATCACCTCAGCCTGCGCCCGGAACATCGCATCATTTCCAATGCGTCCTGCACCACGAACTGTGTCGTGCCGGTGATCCAGTGTCTGGACGCCGCCTTCGGCATCGAGAACGGCGTGATCACGACCCTCCATTCCGCCATGAACGATCAGCCCGTCATCGACGCGTTTCATCACACGGACTTGCGCAAGACGCGCAGCGCCGTGCAGTCGATGATTCCGGTGAACACCGAGATCGACAAGGGCATCGGCCGCATCCTGCCGCATCTCGAAGGCCGCTTCGCGGCGCAGGCCATGCGCGTGCCCACCATCAATGTCTCGGCCATCGA
>JALREE010000068.1 GCA_023256835.1 Pseudomonadales bacterium
GTCATCCAACCATTGCATCGTTTTCCTCCCGCTTTCGCTGCGTCGTGTCTACGCCGATTTCAGGTATTCCTGGACCGACGAGACCCCGAGTTCCTTGGCCGTGAACAGGCTTTCCAGCTGCTCACGGGAATTGATGAGCCCCTTCGCCCGCACCGCTCCCTGCTCGTCGAGCAGCACGGCATAGGGCAGACGGCTGACCTTGAAGGCCATGCCGAGCTCCGTGGACAGCACGTAGGGAAAATCCTCGAGCTTCGTCTGGCGGTAAAACTTCTCTTGCGCCGTGCGTTCCCCGTCGCTGGCCAGGACCACCCGCAGCCAGGACTGCTCGCTGCGCGCGGTGGAGCGAAGTATCGGCAGCAGCTTCTTGCACACCGGGCACGTGGGCGACAGGAAGAAGAGTAGCGTCGACACCGGCCCCGCGCGGCCCAGCTCCACCGTCCGCCCGTCCAGTCCTTCGAGCGCAAAAGCCGGCGCCGGCGCGCCTACCGCCGGGCCAGCGTCAAGCACCAGAGCGCCCATCGGCGCAATACGTTCATAAAGAATGCCAATCTGGCGGGCCAGCGCGAACACCGCGAACACCAGTGCAACCACCACGACGGCGAGGATCACGACGGCCACGCCCAGCGCCTGCTCCATCAGCTGTTCCTCAAGGTCCACAGGCGTGGATGGTTGGCGAGAAGTTGGCTGGCGGCTGCGTAGAGGCCGGCCAGCATCAGCGCACCAAGCGCCACCATCGCGTGGTCGAGGGCCGAGAGGTCCCGCTCCGGCGCAGGCAGCGCGGCCACCAGAAGTGCCAAGGCCAGCACCGCGTTGCGTGCCACCACGCCCCAAGAGAGCTGCTGTTCGCCACTCGCACCACCGCAGCCGCAGCTGATTTCGTGGCGGCCGCGCAGCAGGTTGATGATGACGGCCGCGGTGACCACAGCCAGCAAGGCGAGTCCTCCCCCCTGCGCCAGCGGCGCGGCCTGGGGCAGCAGGAGGGCCAGGCCAACCGCGGCCTCGGCCAGGATGATCGTCGTGGAGGCCGTAGGCACGGCCACCGTGGGAATGAGGTCGTAACCTTCCATGGCGGCGGCGAAGCGTTCGCGTTCGCGCCATTTGCCGAAGGCGCCCGACAGGAACACGGCAGCGCAGGCCAGGCTGCAGACGAGGGTGACCACCGGGTCGAGCATCCGCGCAGCTCCCTAGTGCGTCTCGATGAGAATCGGCACTTCACCCACGCCGTCCAGGCGCTTCAGCGGTGCCAGCGTGGGCGAGGTCGAGAAACTCGCAATGCTTGGCCCCAGGGCGTCAATCGCGAACAACAGCGGCTTGTCCGATCCACGACTGGTGGCCAGCGAAACGGCATTGGTGCCGGGCACGCGGGCAACACGTTTGCCTGCGGCCAGATCGAACGCCCAGATCTCGGCTGCCGGATTCTTGTGGCTGCCTTCCTCGCCGTCGGGGTGCATGGCCACGTACAGTCGTCCGGTCTCCTTGTGGTAGGCAAACGGCTGGTAACCCCCGGGCCGCCAGTTCTTTTTCTTGTCCTCGGCGTCGACCAGCGACACGGTGGGACCGATTTTGGCGACCGACCCGCCCAGGTTGGCGCTGTGCACGAGGCCGTGGAAGGACAGGAAGTAATAGTTGTCGCCGTTGTTCTCGGTCTGCGTGAAGATCGGCCCCTTGTCGGGGTCGAACAGCCGCTCGCTGCGCTGCTGGTCGCCGATGCCGATTTATAAAGTCGAGGGAGTCAAGGGTGACCACGTTATCAGCGAACATGCGACGAGCGAGACGAAGGCAGGATGGGTGGCGGCATTCTATGTCGAGGCAGGATATAAGGTAACCATCACAGAGGTTACCCCCCTTGACAAAGAGGACTAGGTAGGTTATACTTAATACATAATGAGAACGGATTACCGCCGCAGCCCGAAAGGGAGGGCGATAGGTTCAGTACGCACCTGTCAGCGAGGGAGGCCAAGTTAGATAATCACGTTTCTCAAACATACGGGCGTTGTGGTATGGGTACCCGAACCACCTAACGCTAACAGCGGTTTACTTACCGAGTTCCGCT
>JALREE010000047.1 GCA_023256835.1 Pseudomonadales bacterium
GAAGGCGATCCCGACTTTCTGACCAAGGGGAAGGTTCTGGAGAATCGTAGGCATGGTGAAAGCACACTCAAATGACTGAAAAGACAAGGATAAGCGGGCTGCTTGATCCGCGTCCACTGCGACAGTGCACTTGCCCCCACAAGTTGAACCCGAGTCTTGACCTCATCCCCCCAGATCGAAGTCCATCGACATGTAGAACTGCCGCCTGAAGGGATCATCCACACGGGTTTCCAGGCCGCCGGCAATCGGCAGACGCTGGGCATCACGCTCGATCAGCTCGTTCGGGTTGGCCAGCGCCCAGGCAATCCCCTTGGCGGCATCGGCCGGGTTGGTGGCCGGGCGGAAGTTCGCGGTGGTCAGATTGTTGGCGGCCAGGAAGGCGTTCAGCTCGCGGCGCGTCACTTCGGAGGTGATCAGCGTGGAGATGCGCCCGATGTACTCGATCTCCTGATAATCCAGGTCCACGCTCAGCCCTTCGCTTGGGCGCCAGCTCAGGCCGAAGTTCATGATCTCGGACTCTTCCGCGCCCAGGCTCGGATTGCCCGAGGTGCAGCTGTCGGTGCCGTCCAGGGAGAGGTTGGTCAGCGGGTCCACGCCACTGGTCACAATGGTGCAGGAATCCTTGGCCAGCGGTCGCAGCTGACCCGGGCTAGGGGCCAGGAAGCTTTCGCCGTAACTGGCTCGCATGGCCAGGGTTTCCATCGGCTCCCACAGGACGGAGATCTTCGGCTTGGTGGCACTGAAGCCGATGCTGTAGAAGTCCTCGCTGCGCACGGCAGCCTTCAAACCCAGGTTTTCCAGGATCGGCACTTCCACTTCCGCGAACACCGCGCGCACGCTGGAGTCGCGGTCCGTGGTGGGGGTCGGCACCACGGCGGCGTTGACGTACAGGTTGTCGCGCAGGGTGGTGTAGGGGTTCTCGAAGTCGAAGTCCTTCTGGTTGCGCAACTGGCCGCCGAAGGCTGCGCGGATGGTGCCGTTGGGCACGTCCATCACTTCACCGTTGAACACGAAGTCGAAGTACTTGAGGCGATCGTGGGTGTCGCGGTACTTCAGCGGGTCCACCAGCCAGTCCATGATGGCCTGACTGTTGGCGGTGGTCGCGACGTTGTAGAACGGTGAGCGCGGATCGGCCGAGCCGAAGGGGTTGAACCACTCGTTGCCGGCAGGGCCGCCGCGGCCGTTCAGAGCCGCCTGCATTTTCGACAGTCGCCAGACGCGGCCGTCGTACTCGCGCCAGGAATCCTGATAGCCGATCCAGGCCTCGCCTTCCCAGCTGGTGTCGCCCAGCTTGAAGGTGCCGCCGAACTTGTAGGCGTCGGCGTAGTAGTGATATTCGGTCATCGCCATGCCATTGCCCGCGAGGGTGCTGGGCCGGGTGCCGGCCTTGGTGATCGGGCGCCAGGTGGACGGGCGCACACGCACGCCGAAGGGGTTGGCCGGGTGGTTGACCGGCACGAACAGGCTGGTCAGGTTGGTGGTCACCGAGTTGCTGGGCGAGCTCGCCAGCACGGACTTGCGATCGTTGACGCTCATCTGGAATTCCAGCGTCAGAGAGTCATTCACCGCGTAATTGAGGTTGTTGAACAGCGTCACGCCCTCCGAAGGTCTGGCGTAGTCCTGCCATTCGCCGAAATAGAGACGGCAACCGGTGGCAAACAGCTCGCCGCTGGGGAAGGAGCCGAACTGGCTGATGTCCGTGGCCGTGCCGTTGAAGGTGCCGCAGCTCGGGTCCGTGCGGCCGGCGCCGGTGGCCGTGGCCCAGCGGCCGGGGTTGTTGTAGGCGCTGTCCTGGTCATAGACCTGCTGGTACTTGGGACGCTCGGACACCAGCATGGGGGTGCGTTTGCTGATCTCGACGGCACCGACCCAGTTCAGGCCGTTGGCGAAGGAGCGGCCCATGAGGAATTCCGCGGTGTACTGCTCGGAGCTGTTCTCCTGGTCGGTCTTGTAGTACACGCGGCCCTTCATGCCGTCGTATTCCTTGTAGGGGATCAGGTTGGCCACGCCGGCCACGGCGTCGGAGCCGTACAGCGCGGCGCCACCGTCGGTCACGATTTCCACCGAGCGCTGGGCGATGCCGGGCAGCAGGGCAGAGACGGCGCTTTCATTGACGGCGCGACGGCCATCCACCAGGGTCAGGGTGCTTTCGGTGCCCAGACCGCGCAGGTTGAAGCGCGCGGAGTTGGAGTCCTGCTGGCCGTCCTGGGTGGACAGGACCGAGGCGACGGTGTCGATGTTCTCCATGTAGGGCAGATCGCGCAGGTACTCGCCGAGGTTGGCGGCGCCTGAATACATCAAGTCTTCCTGAGTGATGGTTTCCACCGGTGAGGCATTGGTGAACTGGCTGTTGCGGATGAAGGAGCCGGTGACGACCACCTCTTCCACTTCCGGTTCGGCGCCGGCCGCGGGTGCCTGGGCGAACACCGGTAAGGGGATCAGATACAGCGCCAGCGCGCCGAACAGATAATGACTGACAGCGGGTGACCCGCCCTTGCGTGAGGACCTTTTCATACTACTCTCCACTTGAAGTTCTTATTGTCGTGTTGTCTGTAGCCTGCCATGCGACTTTGCCGCAGGTCGCTGCCTTTTGAAACGCATTGAGCAACGGTTCGACCCGTGTCTCAAGGTCTTGGTCGACGAGCAGGCATTGACTTGCACGCTGCTGCCGATGCGGCCATCATCGACCCCAGGTCGCACCATGCCAGCCTCGCATGATTGAAAGGGAGACGATGCCATGTCCCACACGCCACATCCTCGCCGGCACTGGCCGACGCTGCTGCTGGTGCTCGCCCTTCTGGCACCTGGTCAGTCGGTGGTTCGCGCCCAGGAGCATCCCCTGGAGGGCACCTGGATCGCCAATCTCGAGCTGAGCGACGACCCGGACCTGGCCGTGGAAACCGCCATCAAGGCGGCCGGGGGCAAGGTCGAGCGGCGCTGGTTCGGCAAGGCGGAACGCGGGCGTTATCGTGGCGGCCCGGCCGAGCACGAGTTGTACGACCGGCTCAGCTATGACAACACGCTGCGCATTGCCCTGGATGAGCCCGAGGTGTGGATGGGCTACGAGGATGGCTTCGAGCGCGTCTTCCACACCGATGGCCGCAGCCAGAGCGTGGGCGCCTCGCAGCACTACGAAGAGGGCGAGCAGGACTTCTCCCTGGCCGCCTGGGAGGGCGAGGTACTGGCGGTGGAGGGGCGTCCGCGCGACGGCGGCTTCACGCTGGAAACCTACACACTGGAAGAGGGCGGGCAGCGGCTGCGCGTGGAGCTGGAGATCCGCCCCCGCAGTTTCGGCGCCACCATCCGCATGGTGCGCATCTACAATCGACAATAGTTTGTCGTTTTTCGGGGAAAGCCCTGCGGCAGGCCTGTCCCGGGTTGACCTTGCCATGCCGGCTCAGTAAGCTGCCTGCGTTTCCATGTCCCACCTCGGACCGCTGGTCGTTTTCCGCAACACTCGAGAATTCTTCAGTGCTGAAAAAAGTCCTCATTGCCAACCGCGGCGAGATCGCCGTGCGGATTGCACGCGCCTGCCGCGAACTGGGTGTGCGTTCGGTCGCCATCTATACCGAGGCCGATCGCTATGCGCTGCATGTGAAGAAGGCCGATGAGGCGCATTTCGTGGGACTGGACCCGCTGCAGGGCTATCTCAACCCGCACCAGCTGGTGAACCTGGCCGTGGAAACCGGCTGTGACGGCCTGCACCCCGGTTATGGCTTCCTGTCGGAGAATCCCGAACTGGCCGCCATCTGCGCGCAGCGCGGCGTCAAGTTCATCGGTCCCGATGCCCGCGTCATCGCCGCCATGGGCGACAAGACCGAAGCCCGTCGCTGTGCCGAACGCGCCGGCGTGCCTGTGACACCCGGCACCGATGGCAATCTGGCCAGCGTCGACGAGGCCCTCGTCTTCGCGCAGAAGATCGGCTACCCCGTCATGCTCAAGGCCACCTCCGGCGGTGGCGGCCGCGGCATTCGCCGCTGCAACGATGCGAAGGAGCTGCAGCAGAATTACCAGCGCGTGATCTCCGAGGCCACCAAGGCCTTCGGCCGTGCCGACGTGTTCATGGAAAAGTGCATCGTCAATCCGCGCCACATCGAAGTGCAGGTGCTGGCCGATTCCCTGGGCAACACCGTGCATCTGTTCGAGCGCGACTGCTCCATCCAGCGGCGCAACCAGAAACTGATCGAACTGGCGCCTTCGCCCCAGCTCGATGACACGCAGCGGCATTACATCGGCGAACTCGCGGTGAAAGTGGCGCGGGAAGTCGGCTATGAGAACGCCGGCACCGTCGAGTTCCTGCTCGACAGTGACGGCAGTTTCTACTTCATGGAAATGAACACGCGGGTGCAGGTGGAGCACACCATCACCGAAGAGATCACCGGCATCGATATCGTGCGCGAGCAGATCCGCATTGCGTCCGGCCTGCCGCTCTCGGTGCAGCAGGAATCCATCACCTACACCGGGTTTGCTGCGCAGTTCCGCATCAATGCCGAAGACCCGAAGAACGGCTTTCTGCCCAGCTTCGGGCGCATCAGTCGCTACTATTCCGCTGGCGGGCCGGGCGTGCGCACTGATGCCGCCATCTACACCGGCTACACGATTCCCCCGTACTACGATTCCATGTGCGCCAAGCTCGTGGTCTGGGCCCGCAACTGGGACGAACTGCTGCAGCGCTCCACGCGCGCGCTGGAAGACATGCAGATCTACGGCATCCAGACCACACGGCATTACTATCGGGAAATCCTGCAGCATCCGGAGTTTCGCTCCGGCAGTTTCAACACCGGCTTCGTCGAGGCGCATCCCGAATTGACCCAGTATTCCACCAAGCGGCGCCCGGAATTCCTGGCGGCGGCGATTGCGGCGGCCATCGCGGCGCAGTCGGGGATGTAGAGCAGAAACAAACGAGTATCAGGAGTGACCGTCCATGAGCAGAAAGATCCACATCACCGACGTCGTGTTGCGTGACGGCAATCAGTCCCTGATCGCCACGCGCATGCGCATCGACGACATGCTCCCGGTCTGCGAGGCGCTGGACAACGCAGGCTACTGGTCCCTCGAAGTGTGGGGCGGTGCCACTTTCGATTCCTGCGTGCGCTTTCTGAAGGAAGACCCGTGGGAGCGTCTGCGCACCTTGCGCCGGGCCCTGCCCAACACGCGCCTGCAGATGCTGCTGCGCGGTCAGAACCTGCTGGGCTATCGCCATTACCCGGATGACGTCGTCGAGGCCTTCGTGCACAAGGCGGCCGAGAACGGCATCGACGTGTTCCGCATCTTCGACGCGCTCAATGACGTGCGCAATCTCGAAACCGCCATCGCCGCCACGGTCAAGGCCGGCAAGCATGCCCAGGGCACGCTGTGCTACACCGCCAGCCCCGTGCACACCGTGCAGGGTTTCGTGACCCAGGCACAGCAGATGGCGGCCATGGGCTGCCACAGCATCGCCATCAAGGACATGGCGGGTCTGTTGACCCCGTCCGTCACCTTCGAACTGGTGTCCGCCCTGCGCAAGGCCGTCGATCTGCCGCTGTTCCTGCACTCGCATTACACCTCGGGCATGGCGTCCATGTGTCAGCTCAAGGCGGTGGAAGCGGGCATCGATCATCTGGACACCGCCATCTCCGCGTTTGCCGGGGGCACCAGTCACCCGCCCACGGAGACGATGAAAGCCGTGCTGGATGCGGCCGGGTACACCACCGGGCTGGATTCCGCCCTGCTGGAGAAAGTGGCTGCGCATTTCCGCGAAGTGCGCCACAAGTACCACCAGTTCGAAAGTGAATACAACGGGGTGGACACCCAGGTGCTGTCCAGCCAGGTGCCCGGCGGCATGATGTCCAATCTGGCCAATCAGCTGAAGGAGCAGGGCGCGCTCGATCGCATCCAGGAAGTGTTCGCCGAGATCCCGCGCGTGCGCAAGGACCTGGGCTACCCGCCGCTGGTCACGCCCAGCTCCCAGATCGTGGGCACCCAGGCGGTGCTCAACGTGATCTCCGGCAAGCGCTACGAGACCATCACCAACGAGGTGAAGCGTTATCTGCAGGGGCTTTACGGCGCTGCTCCAGCCGAGGTCGATGCCGGACTGCGCAAGCGCGCGATCGGCAACGAGGACGTGGTGGAGTGCCGCCCGGCCGACCTGTTGGCGCCGGAACTGGACAGCCTGCGCGCCAAGATCGGCGATGAGGCGAAGTCGGAAGAGGACGTGCTGACCTATGCCATGTTCCCGGATGTCGGCATGGCCTTCCTGCAGCACCGCAATCGCGGCACGTTGAAGCCCGAGGCACTGCTGCCGCCCACCACCGGCGCGGCCGCCGTGGCCCCGGTGGCGCATGAATTCAAGATCACCGTGCATGGCGAGACCTACGATATCCACGTCACGGGCGTGAGTCCGGCCAGCGACACCGAACGCCGCTTCTACATGACGGTGGATGGCGAGCCGGAAGAGATCACCCTGGAGTCCGCTGGTGCCGCTGCCTCGGCAGACGTGCGACCGGGGCGTCGTCCCCGCGCCACCGGGCCGGGCCATGTCACCGCCACCATGCCGGGCAATGTGGTCGAGGTGCTGGTCAAGGTAGGTCAGGCGGTGGCCGCCGGCGACGCCGTGCTGGTCATCGAGGCCATGAAGATGGAGACCGAGATCAAGGCCGCCGTGGCGGGCACCGTGGCGGCGATCTACGTGAAGAAGGGTGACCGCATCACGCCGGCCGAAACCCTTGTGGACATTCGTCCGCTCTGATCACACCACCCGGCCGTAATGGCTGACCGGCTGTTCCCAGTAGACGATGTCGCGGCCCACATCCTTCGCCAGCGCGGCGAGGATGGCGGGCACGTCGGCGCGTTTCACCACCATCTCGTACTGCATGCGCTTGCGTTTGCCCGTGACCTGCTCGGCCACGGTCAGGCCTGCGTGCTGCCCATGGCCGTAGACGGTATACGAGGAAAACCCCGCCACGCACTCCTGCAGCAGCAGATAGTCCACCAGCGCCTCTTCCAGCACGGGCGAGGTGTTCAGCACCAGCAGGCAGAGCTCCTGCCCCGGCGCATCCATGTCAGAGCGACTCATCGTTCTTCTCCTGTCAGCGGGTCAATCGCCTTGTGAAAGGCCTTGTAGATGATCGGCAGCAGGAACAGCGTGAGCAGCGTGGAGCTGATCAGGCCGCTGATCACGACGATGGCCAGCGGACGCTGGATCTCGGACCCAGGCCCCGTGGCCAGCAGCAGCGGCACCAGGCCGAAGGCGCAGATCGAGGCCGTCATCATCACCGGGCGCAGACGGCGCTGGGCGCCTTCGGTCACCACCGTGAGAATGTCCAGGCCCTTGTCCCGCAGCTGGTTGAAGTAGGTCATCATCACCACCCCGTTGAGCACCGCGATGCCCAGCAGGGCGATGAAGCCCACCGACGCCGGCACCGAGAGAAACTCGCCCGTCACCCACAGGCCGATCAGGCCGCCCGTCAGCGCGAAGGGAATGTTCGACAGGATGATCAGCGTCTGCTTGACCGAATGGAACGTCAGGAACAGCAGCAGCGCGATCAGTGTCAGGGCCAGCGGCACCACGAGCATCAGGCGCGCGGCGGCACGCTGCTGGTTCTCGAACTCGCCGCCCCACTCCAGCCGGTAGCCGTCGGGCATGTCGAGATTGGCCTCGATCTGGTTGCGGGCCTCGTCCACGAAGCCCACCAGGTCGCGCCCGGCCACGTCGGTACGGATCACGCTGAAGCGCTGGCCGGACTCGCGGGAGATCAGGATCGGCCCCTCCACGCGTTCAATGGTGGCCACATCCGTCAGCGGAATCTGGCTGCCGTCGGGCAGGTCGATGAAGCTGTCACGCAGCTGGGCCAGCCCGTCGCCCTCGATGCGCGCATAGCGCACCATCAACGGAATGCGGGCGCTGCCTTCCATCACGCTGCCCACGTTGATGCCCTCGATCTCGGCGCGCAGACGTGTCTGGAGCGCTTCGGCGTCCAGCCCCAGGCGGCCCGCCAGGGTGCGGTCCACGCCCACCTGCAGGTACTGCGCGCCTTCGTTGAGCGTGGCGATGGTGTCGATGGCGCCGGGGACCGCCTCGACCTGGGCAGCGATCTGCTGGGACAGGGCATTCAGCGTGTCCAGGTCCGGCCCGAACAGCTTGATGGCGACATCGCCCCGCGAACCGGTGAGCATCTCCGAGACGCGCATCTCGATCGGTTGCGTGAAGGCAAAATCATGTCCG
>JALREE010000176.1 GCA_023256835.1 Pseudomonadales bacterium
CATTGTCAGTAACAGCCATCAAACGGTCGTAGTCCGCCTTTCCTACGACGAACCACGTGCTGACCTGCCTATAGGGCGTCACCGAGTCCACGGCGGTGAGCACTCGGTAGGTGTCCTCGGAGAAGTCCTCGTGTCCAGGCGTGTCCAGCAGATTCACGATGCGATCGTTATAAGGGAACTGCATCACGGAAGACGTCACGGAAATGCCGCGCTGCTGCTCCATGGCCATCCAGTCAGAGGTCGCGTGACGGTCGGATTTCTTGCCCTTCACCGTGCCCCCTTTCTGGATGAGGCGACCGAGCAGCAGAAGCTTCTCGGTGATCGTGGTCTTGCCAGCGTCAGGGTGGGAAATGATGGCGAAGGTGCGTCTACGGGCAATCTCGTCTGCCAGGGCGCTCTGGGTCATGAATGTGTTCCTGTGCTGATTGGGAGCTCGCGGCCCGAGGGGCGCTGATCAGGGAAGTCCGGGGCTGACGGTTTGCGGGGGACGCTAGTGCACTGTAGCGGTAGCGGGGCGACCGGTGGTGACAGCAAAATCCGGGTGCAGCAGGTCGGCGCGCTTGACCAGCAGCAGATCGTGCCGGCTGAGCCGTTCGTACTCACCCTCGACTTCAACATCGATCTCATCGAGCAGCACGCACACCACTTCTTCGTTGTCGATGTCGACGACGACGCAGCGCTTGAAGCCGTCGAGCGTGTTCAGGGATGCGAAACTGCCGATGTCGCAGGCATGCGCAGGATAGACTCCACTGGAAGGCCGCAGAACACCCTGGGAACTGTACGCCATGCCGAATCCGGCCGCTGCCACCACATGGATGATGTCAATGATGGCAGGATCGGTGAGGTCGATGCGCACGCTTTCCAGCATGGCCAGACGGTGCTCGTTCTGTTCATGGGCGACCAGTTTGAGGAACAGGCTGATGTCGTCCTGGTTCCATTCCAGCATTTCCTCGGTTTCCGCTCGCGAACTGTCGGAGGCGAAACTGACGACACTGGTCTCGATGGTCAGATCGCGACGGTCATCATCGGTTTCGTAGGGAACCACCATGGAGACCGCACAGAGACCTTCGCTGGACTCTGGGCTCAGCCTCCACAAGAAAGGAATGTCACCAGTCAGCTCAACCATTTTCATGCCACAGATCACAGAAAGTACTGGGACACGATACCACTGATGTGCAGACAAGACAAAGTCATAATCCCCTTGGCCCCTGTCCGGATTTGCTGTTGGTAACACTTTTGGAAAGGTTTTGTTTCCTTCCTGCACACTCGAAAGATCTCCTCTTCAGCGCTTGCGTCAAGTCGCGCACATTCGCGGTGATTGGTGGTTGACGACGAATGCTGATTGTGATGTGAAGGCAGAAAATTCTTTTCCACAGAATCTGTGGATAAGTCAGTTGATAAGGTGAAAATAATGCTCGCAAACGCTGAAAAATCCGCACTTCCAGACAAGTTGGTTATTTTTTAACCAATTTCTTTTTTCTTTTTATTTCAATTAGATAGCAGATGATCGAACGTTCTCACCGCAAAAAACAAGGGTTTTCAAGAGAAACGTGACAAAGCAGTCGATTGTGTGCATAAAAACAGGGCACTTTTAGAAAACTTGTTAAATGGCCACGGTTTGAACGCTGTTTTTATTAGCTTTTCTTGCTCTATAGTCAGGCCCGTTTCGGGTCTTTCCGCCCGCCTCGCACGCAAGGAAACCGCAAGTGAAGACCGGCCTTTTCCGCACCGCATCGACCCTCGCCGCTGTCGTCTTCATCGTGGCCGGGAATTTCGCGCTGGAGTTCTTCCACCAGACCAGAACTACCGCACTGGCTCGCACCCTGGTGACGGACATCACCCGGTCGCTGCTGGGCAGCGCGGACTCGACTCCCCTGCTGGCACTGGCGGACGACGATCTCAAGCTTGCTGCGCCCGATCTGACACCCTTGGAGCGCTTTGGGGAGCTGATCGCCCTGGAGCCCCCCAAGGGGAACATCTTCGTTCCGCCCTTGTTCAGTGCAGTGACAGGCAATGCCAGCCTGCAGTTGCGAGCGAGCTTTGCCTATGGCATCGCCGACGTGTCTGTTGAACTGGAATACCGCGAAGGCAGCTGGCATCTGCGTCAGTATGTTCTGACGCCAGGGCGCGGGGTGATGTAGCCAGCCAAGTCAAAGCAGCACAAGGCGATGCACCAGCGGCAGCACAACGACGCCCAGCAGCGCAGCCAGCAGCAGATCCTGATCCACTGCAAGTCCACCCAGCATCCCGGCCGGGGCACTCAGCGCCAGCCCCATGAACAGCACCACTGCCATCAAAGCCACGCTGCGGCCTGCCAGCATGGCGGTAAAAACGGCAGCGCTCAGTGCCATGAGTGGAAGGCTCGACTCCAGACCGAAGCGACTCAGCACTTCCCGGGCCAGCAAAAGCCCGAGACAAAGAAATATCGCGAGGACAGACAAGAGTGGTTTCAAGATGAACGACTCCCCAGGCAGCAAGCGCGCGCCGGAGCTCACAGGCGCAGCGCCACTATAGCGAGCACGGAGTCGAATGCTGAGCAGCAGAGTGCAGAAGCTTGAACTGGTTCAACAACCAGAGAAGGGCGACTACTCTGCCACCACGCCCAGCAGTTGCTTGTAGTCACTGAGCCCCATGAAGATCTTGTTGATGCCGTCCTGCTTGAGGGTGCGCATGCCGTCGCGCAAGGCCTGCGCACGCAAGGTGTCCAGATCGGCCTTGTTGTAGATCAGACTGCGCAGCTCGTGTGTTCCCACCAGCAGTTCATGGATGCCGGTACGTCACTTGTAGCCGGTGCCATCGCACTCATCGCAGCCAACCGGGCGGCACAGCTGCACCGTCTCGAGATCCACCCCGAGTTCCGGGAAGATGTCCCGCCCGTAGCTGTCGATCAGGTGATCCAGTTCCTGCTTGCCAGGATGATAGGGTTGCTTGCAGGCCTTGCAGAGCGTGCGCATCAGTCGTTGTGCCAGCACTCCCAGCAGGGCATCGGAGAAATTCACCGGATCGAGCCCGAGATCGAGCAGTCGCGTGATGGTTTCCGGCGCTGAGTTGGTGTGCAGCGTCGACAGTACCAGGTGTCCCTTCAAGGAAGCCTCGATGCCGATGGCGGCAGTTTCATGGTCGCGCATCTCGCCGATGAGGATGACATCCGGATCGGCTCGCAGAAACGCTCGCATGGCCGTGGCGAAGGTGAAATTGATCTTGGGCAGCACCTGCACTTGCTGCAGTCCCGGCTGGGTGATCTCCACCGGGTCCTCGGCAGTCCAGATCTTGCGATCAGGGGTATTGATGAAGCCGAGCACGCCATGCAGTGTCGTGGTCTTGCCCGAACCGGTCGGGCCAACCACCAGCAGCAGACCATGGGGATGGCCGGACAGCTCGACGATCTTCTTGTAATTGGGAGCGGAGAGGTTCAGCTTCTCGAGCGGCATGGCACTGCCAGCGGCGAGCAGACGCAGCACCGCGCTTTCCCCGTTGACGGTCGGCACAGTCGCCACACGCAACTCCAGCTTCTTGCCGCGCACCTTCAGCTTGCACTTGCCATCCTGTGGCAAGCGACGCTCGGCGATGTTCAGTCGAGAGATGACCTTGATGCGCGCGATCAGCGCGGAGGTATGTTCCTTGGGCACCTTCAGCAGCTCGCGACAGACGCCATCCACACGGATGCGCACGATGCCAGGCGCCTGATCCTTGCCGGGCTCGACATGGATATCGGAGGCTCCAAGACGATCCGCCTCGGTGATGATGCGGTTCACAAGTTGAATGATGACGGAGGTGGCCGCGAGGCTCTCCTCTTCCTGTTCTTCCTCGGACTCGACCTCGATATTGCCTTGCTCTTCCAACCGCGAGAACACGTCGTCGAAACCGGCCTCGGCGTCGGTACCGTCGTCATCGCGCAGGAACATCTGTATGTGTTCTGGCAGGCCGACGCGGAAGGCGTAGTTGCGGGCATTGAGCACGCCCTGGATCTCCATGATGCGCTGGTAGTCGCTGGGGTCATCGATCAGGATGACCGCCTCTTCCTTGTTGCCGGCCACGGGCAACCAGAGATTCTTGCGCAGATAGCTGACACCGATGTTCTCGAACAAGTCGGCTGGCAAAACGTGCCCGGGCTGATACTTCATGTAAGGCACACGATAGTAGTACTCGAGCGAAGCACCGATGGTATCGGCATCGATGCCGAAGTCCTCCATCAGGATGCGCGACACCGACCCGCCATAGAGTGCGACCTTGTTCTGCACATCCTCGAGTTCCTGACTGCTGATCTTGTTCTTCTGCACCAGATAATCGTAAGGCCCCTGCGTGCTCTGCAACTCCGAGCGGAACTGCTTCGCCAGCATCTGCGACACCATCATCGCGTGCTTGAGATCGGTATTGGTGAAGTCGCGATCACCGACAAAATTGATCAGCTGCAAAACGCCCAGCAGAATGCCGTCCTTGATCGGCACCACGATCTGGGACTTCACTGCCCAGCCCTTGGCGTCACTGAAACGGCAATCGAAGCGAAGCCTCGGATGAATGTCCAGCAGCTCCTGCTGATCCAGCACGTTGCGGATCACCAGCGCACGCTGACTCAGTGCCACGTATCCCGCTAGGGAAGTGGGGCTGAAAGGCACACGGATTTCAGTAGTGTTGTTGTCGTCGGGGTCCCCCCCTTGAAACTCGCGAGGACTTCCTTGCCGTTCTGGACACACTGATAGATCGTGAAAAGACGCACGCCGAGCAGCTCGAGCAGCGAACTCTCGACCTCCCGCATGGCCTTCTTCAGATGTTTGCTCTGCTTCAGTCGCTGATAGATCAGCGCCAGCCCACGGACGAATTCATCCTGTGGTTCCGGCTCTTTGACGTCGATGACTTCTGCTGTCTGATTCAAGTATGCTTGCTCGCACTGTTCTGCACGGGCTGGCAGCGCAAGTGGCACTGCCCCGCTCTCTCATGCATTCAACTTCTGGAAATCTGCAGTGAAGAAACGTCCCTGGTCCCTTGCGCTGTTGCTGCTCTTTCCCCTGCTCCTCAGCGGCTGTTCGCGCCTGCCCCAGGATGACCTGCCGGTCTTGACGGCGGAGCAGACGGACTGGATCGGAGAACGCATTTTCGCCAACGAGTGTAACCTGAAAACCGCGTGCTTAACCAGTTGGAACGCTGGCGAGGATTTCCCCTCCCTGGGCATCGGACATTTCATCTGGTACCAGGCAGGACAGCAGGATGTGTTCGTGGAAAGCTTTCCAGCACTGCTCGACTTCTACGAGGCACAGGGCGTTGCCATTCCGGAGTGGGTGGCGAGTCTTCCCGGGCGCGATTCCCCCTGGCCGGACCGGGTCACATTCCTTGCCGAACTCGAAAGCCCCCGCATGCAGATCCTGCGGGACTTCCTGAATGACACTCGCGCCGTTCAAGTGCAGTTCATCATCGAGCGCATGCACGCCAGTCTGCCTGCTCTACTGGAGCACACGACACAGAAGGAAGAAGTGGCGGCCCTGTTCCTGGAGATTGCACGCAGTGAGCCGCCACTGGGCATGTACGCCTTGATCGACTACGTCAATTTCAAGGGAGAAGGGACAGCAGAGGCCGAGCGCTATGCAGGCCAGGGCTGGGGGCTGCTGCAGGTGCTCGAGCACTTGCTGCAGACGCGCAATGATACTCCGCTGATGGCGCAGTTCTCCCGCTCGGCGAAAGTGATTCTGGCACGACGAATCATGAATTCTCCAGGCGATCGCGGCGAAGCGCGATGGGAAGAAGGCTGGAACGCTCGCGTCGCGACCTACATGAGCAGCCTCTGACACAAGAAGTCCGCGAATGCTGGAGCGAGCGCCATTCACCAAGCTGCATTAAAGGAACAAGCGATACAGATCAAGATGTTCGCCCGCCGACTACGGCGGCAAGCACGCACGCAATGCTCGTGCGCGAACCTCGGAAGCCGAGCACAGCAAGTCAGCCTCAGGCAGAGACCGCGCCAATTCCCGCAAGAATCGCATCAAGATTGAACCATGGCAGATTAACCAGTAACCTTGTCCGCTCTGATTCCCGTCCGGCAGAACACGCCCTGCGGCCACTGCCGGCCCTGCAGCGACACCCGATCCTATGAGCTACGAACGTCCCAACATCCAGCGCATGACCGGCTACAGTTCCGGTGAACAACCGAACCAGCCCGGCATCATCAAGCTGAACACCAACGAGAATCCCTACCCTGCGAGCGCCGCCGTGGTTGCTGCCCTGCAGGGTCTGCGCGTGGAAGACCTGCGCCGCTATCCGCAGCCGCTGGCGAACGAGTTCCGACAGATGGCGGCGGAATACCACCATCTGCAGGTGGATAATTTCATCGCCACCAACGGCGGCGACGAACTTCTGCGCCTGGTCATCACCACCTTCGTCGAACCGGGAGGCGCCATCGCCATCGCGGAGCCAAGCTACTCGCTCTATCCGGTGCTGGCCGAGATTCAAGGCTGCGACGTCGTGCGCATCGACCTGGAGGATGACTGGAAGATGGGGCCCGACTTTGCCGAACGCTTGAGTGCCAGTGGCGCCAGTCTGGCCTTCCTGGTGAATCCTCACGCTCCCTCCGGGCTGCTGACACCGGCGGCGAGCCTGCGCTCCATAGCCAGCACCTTCAAGGGCGTGCTGGTGATCGACGAGGCCTACGTGGACTTCATCGATCCGGCACTGCGCCACGATGCCGTGAGCTTGGTGCGCGAACTCGACAATGTCCTGATCCTGCGCACCATGAGCAAGGGCTATTCCCTGGCAGGACTGCGTTTCGCCTATGGCATCGGCGCCACCAGTCTGATCGCGCCGATGCTGTACAAGACCCGGGACAGCTACAACACCGACGTGATTTCCCAGTTGCTCGCCACGGCAGCTCTGAGTGACCGTGCCAGTGCCGCGCTGGGCTGGGAAAAGGTGCGTGTTGAGCGCGCCAGAGTGGCCGCTGCGCTGACGGCGCTGGGATTCTCCTGTGCCCCCAGCCAGAGCAATTTTCTGCTGGCGCGTGTCCCCAGTGGCGACTCCCGCTTCGTCAGCACCGAGATCATGGCTCGCGAGTTCTACCAGCGGCTCAAGGACAACGGCATTCTGGTGCGCTACTTTGACCAGCCGCGGCTGCGCGACAAACTGCGCATCACCATCGGCACGCACGACGAGAACACCCGCTTGCTGCAGAAGCTCGAGTCCTATGTCCGGATGACCTGACGAGGTACCACCCCATGCCGGTCGATCTGCTTGGTGACACGCCTCCCGCAGCCCCCGCGCGCCAGCCGCTTTGTCCGGTCTGTCGCAAGCCGCTGCGCAGGATCGAAGGCAGGATGGGGCCGTTCTGGGGCTGCACGGGATACCCGGACTGCAAGACCACGCTGTTCGACCTGGACGGCAAGCCCTCCAAGGTGCCGGATGAACGCTATCGCTGCCCGGTATGCACGCGACGATTGGTGCGGGCACAAAATGCCCAGGGCGCGTACTGGTATTGCACGGGATATGACAAGGCTTGCAAGACGCGGCTCGCGGACGATAATGGCGTCCCGGCCAAGGCCTGGCGCTGTCCGTCCTGCGGGCAGCTGCTCAAGCGCCGGCGCGGCAGGAATGGGTATTTCTGGGGGTGCAGTCAGTATCCAGAGTGCCGACATACCTGGCCCGACAAGGACGGCGCCCCCGTCATCACCAGCTGAACGCCAGAAGGCCACGAACAGAGACCATGAAACTTCCCCGCCTGAAAATGCGCAAGAGCACCCGATCCACTCTCAGCGGACTGGCCATTGGCGCCGCATCGCTTTACGCGCTGGCCACCGCCTATGCGGAAGCGCGTGACAACCTGCTGCGCTTCCTCATCAGTTGCATCGTGCTGGTCTTGGTGGTGATGGTGCTCGCGCTGGTCGTGGTGGCACTCGTCAATGCGTGGCGCTACGTGTGGCGCCAGTTCGTCAGCCGCGCACTTCCAGAGGAAGAGCACACGAAAGAATGAGCGCGTCCTCGCGCTGTATGTCGCCGGGCTCCGCCGGGTAGTATTGACGACGCTCCCCCACTTGCACGAAGCCCATCGCAAGGTACAGCGACCTGGCCTCTGCGTTGGACGGACGCACCTCCAGAAAGCACACCCTTGCCGCCTTGCGGTAGCCCTTGTCCAGCAGATGCCGGAGCATGCGCCGGCCATAGCCCTGACGCCGGAAATCCGGATGCACACACAGCGTGAGCACATGGGCCTCTTCCACGCCAACTGAAAGCACACCATGGGCCACGATTCGGTCTCTCGTGGCCAGCACCCAGCTCTCGTAACCGGCACGCAGGCAATCGGCAAAGATGCGCTTGGACCAGGGATTCTTCAGCGACAAGGTTTCGCTTTCCACGACCAGATCGAGATCACTGGGGCGCATGGCACGCAGGAAGACATTCACGGAATCGGACCGAGTGGGTTGCGGCAGCATGTCACATCCGGGGGAGCTGGTCGGGCGAGGCGGCTTCTGCGAGCGCCTGCTTCAGAGGCTGCAGGGCCTGCCACGCGGAGCGCTTGAGCTCGCGCACCGCTTCCATGGCATGCAGGCTGTGGGTGACGAGCACCTGAACAGGAAAATGGGGATGCACATGCAGCTTGCCTGTGTGCGGCTGGCTTGCCGGCGGGAACAGCAAGTGTGCGGACTGTTCGGCCAGAATCAGCAGATACGGCACGGCGCGCAACTTCAGCCGGCGGGACACAAATCCCTCAAGCATGTGACGGGCTGTCTGCGCATCCTGCGGCATGTCGCCGGCATCGGCCAACGGCCAGCTGAATACCATCGGCGCCAGCCTGTCCGCGTCGCAGGGAGCACCTATGGCCTTGAGCATGTCAGCCAGCAATTGCCGGCAGGAAGTCGACAGCAGGGCCGAACGCGCCCAGAGCAGCTCGCAGATCACCGCGAGATGCTCATTGACAGGCACGTAGGCAAAGGCGAAGTGCACCGCCTCGGCCGCCGCCGCGGGCGAAGAAGTGACTGCCGCAACTCGCGGGGCTGTCGGCACGGCAGTCGCGACGTCGGGCCTGCCACTGACCGCTGGCGTTGGCGCAGAGACAACAATCGGGGGCTGCGTCGAAGGCACTCGCGCAGGCACTGGCGGCGTGGGCATGAGCGATGCTGGCGTCATGTCAGCAGATTCGGCGCCGGGCTGACGACAAGGTTCAGCAGCGGCCAGCAGCGGGCGCGACGGCGCAGAATCCTGCCGGATCGGCGAGGGCCGGGCGCCAGGCAAGACGATACGCGGAACATAGGTCTGTATGCCCATTTCCTGCAGGATGTAATGTCGCTGGTCTGGCGCAAGTCGCATGCTCGCCCCTGTGCTTAGGTTCATGTGCACGAAGTATAGCCGAGGCCGCGCCTCAGGCCAGTGCTCTGCTGCGATAGATCGACGGCGTGACCCCATGCAATTCCTTGAAGGCCTTGTTGAAGGACGACAAGGAGGCATAGCCCACGTCGAGGGCGATGGTCGAGATCGGCACCTGGCTCTCCTCGGCGCTCTGCAACCGGCGCGCCGCCTCGGCGATGCGGTACTGATTGAGGTACTGATTGAAATTGCGGTAATGCAGCTTCTGGTTGATCAGCTTGCGCAAGCGGTATTCCTGCATCGACACCCGTGCGGCGAGTTCACCGATGGTCAAGCCCGGCTGGGCGTAGAGTCGTTCATCCTCCATGACAGCGTGAATGCGGTCAATCAGCGGCCGATCCTTGTCGCGCTCGCTCACCCGACTCTTGAGCGAAGGCAGAGCGGTTTCCACCACGGGCTCTATCAACTGCGGTGAATCCTTGTGCAGGCGGAAAGTGGCCAGGTTGAAGAAGAGAATGAAGAGAAAGATGGCGCCAATGTACACGCTGTAGAGCCACAGACCGGGCAGTGGCAAGAACCCGGACCCCACGATGATGGCCACGATGGATCCCATGGTGATGGCGAAGGGCACGCGCAGACGCCGGCGAGGCTCCACCAGATCGCTGCCCAGGCCCAGAACCGCCATGTAGACCACATGACAGGCAAAGCCCAGCATGGCCAGCTGCGGCAGCACGAACATCAGCAGATAGGGAATTCCAGCGTCATCACCGATCACCATGCCGACGGCACGCAAACCGATATAAGTGCCGATCACCGCCCAGATGCGAGCATCCACCTTGGGTTCATCCACAAAGAGATAGCGCGTGATCACCCACAACAGCGCAGGCGAGGTGATGGCGAGAATGCCGAAAGCGATGTCCAGCACGCGGGGGCCGCTGTCGAGTTCAGGCAGCACTGCCAGAATGAAACCCATGAGGCAGATGGCATACAGGGCCATCAGTTTGCCGAGCATCTGATGACGGTAATACGCCAGGTAAAACAGCGCCATGAACAGCAGCTGCGAGAGCGCAAGAAAGCTTGTTGCGTGCTGTAGCAGTTGCATGATCCTGTCGCTAGTGTGAATCCGTCAGAAACTCAGGCCGGCGAAGATAGTGGAGCCGCCAGGGCATTGCAAGCCGGGCTCTCGCGCCGCCAGAGGGAGCCGACCGAGGCTCATTGAAAAGTCTTGCGCACGGTGAAAACGAACTGCGGCCCGGTGATGTTGCAGTTGTTCTCGTACTCCACCACCGGTGCCGCCAGTACCAGCGAACCGCCGAAACGTTCTCGCGTTCGGCAGCGTTCACCGTCGGTGACATTGTTCGCGTCCAGCCGGAAGGCATAGCCGCCGAAGGCACCTTTCTCGACAAAGAGGTTCAGCGCGGGTGGAAAGCCGACGACGTCGATCTTGTCGATGTCGACGATCCTGCGATTGCCCTCGATGCCCACCCGGTAATTCATGCCCAGACTCAGGCCCAGAGCCGGCAGGTCCTGACGCACACCAAGCCGGACATTGCCACGATCGAAGGGCACGATGCGGCGCTCGAAGCCTCCCATCGGGTCGATGATGGTGGAGTCCTGCAGCAGCAGCCCGGCGGTGATAAGTGCGGGCGGCAGGCCAAGCACGCTGTAGCGGATGCTCGCATCCAGATTCACGCCGTAGATCTCGCCATCTCCCGTGTTGCCATTGGCCGAGAGAATCTGTGTGGGCGACGGCGAGATGTCGATCTTGCCGATGGCATCCTCCACGTCATAGAAGAACAGATTGGCGTTGAGCACGCCGCGGTCCTGCGCCAGTCGATACTCGAGATTCGCCGTGTAACGCCAGGATTTTTCCTGTTCCAGTTCGGGATTGCCCGCCACGATGGCCTGCTGCTCATCCCGATTGTTGGCCGAGGCCGCGGCGAAGTCGGCGAAGGCTAGCTGGGAGATGAAGCGCTCCACGCTCAGGCGCAGCTGAGTGGAGGCATTCATGTCGAAACGGTAATCCACCTTCGGGCGCGGAAAGGTGAAGCGGCGGCGATTCTGCACATCCCCCCATTGCTCGATCTCGGACACTTCCACCAGCAACGTGCTCTCGAGTGCCATGCGCGGATTGATCTGCCAGTTGTGCACCCCGAAGGCTTCGTAGCGGATCTCCTGCACCGTGGAGTTGGCATTGGGCACCAGCACGGGCACCAGGTCCCCATGGGCCGGTGAGCCACTGCCCCCAGCCACTGCCATGCCCATGCGCAGCGCTGAGTCGAGCCGGGTCAGCGCGCGCTCGACCCCGATCTCCACCCCTTGACCCGCGGCGAGCTGGAAGTTGTAGGAGGTGCGCAGGATGCGCTCGACGTTGCGCGTCTGTGTCGCCAGAAACAGGTTCTTGCGCGTGGCGGAGTCTGCGGTGGCACCGGCAAAACGCTCACGCACCGTGTCCTGGTTCTCCTCATTGAAGATCACCAGAGCCCGGTAGCGGCTGCCATTGGGGAACAGGTGTTCATAATCGCCCCCTGCCTCCCAGTTGTCCCGCGTCGAGGGCAGGGTCTCACGCTCCCAGCGCGTCACAGCGGGGACACGATTCAGATTGATGATCTCGCGCTCGAGGCGGGTGGGCGGATCGGTCTCGCTGTACAGAGCGTTGAAGGCGAGCCGATCATTCAAGCTCAGGTCATACGTGAGATTGCTGTTCAGACTCCGATTGTTCTGGTCGCGCACCTGGTCCACCAGGATGCGGTCATTGGGCGAGAAGTCGGCGTTGTAGCTGGACTCCCAGCTGTGCAGCGATTCGTAGCTGGCGCGACTCTCGGCGCTGAACAGGTAGTTCAAGCCACCGCGCTGGCCGCTGTACACCACACTGCCCTGAGGTTCGACGTGATCATCGCGATAGGCGATGGCGCCCGCCTCCACGGACACCGTGGACGTAGCCAGAGTCTCAAGCAGCACGATGTTGACGATCTGCCCGGCGCTGCGCACATCCAGATCCCCGGAGGTCCCCCGGATGATTTCGATGTGACGCACCTGGGCGGCCGCGATGCGGCTCAATTGTGTGCGTGCCTCGTTGTCCTTGCCAGCCAGTCGCTTGCCGTCGATGAGGATCTGGGCGCCGGCCCCCAGGCCGCGATTGTTGGCGTTGTTGTTGTTTGTCGCCCCGCCACCGCTGGGCGTGCCAGCGTTGAGGGCCACTGAAATGCCCGGGACGCGATCGATCATGTCGTTCACGTTCACGGGATTGAACTGGGCGAAATAGTCCGCGGGATAGATCACGGTAGAATCAAGTGCCGCGCTGTCCTGAGCAAGACTGCCCGCAGACAAGCCGAACATCGCACTGCAAACAGCCATGGCCGCGGCCAGACGCTTGAGAGAAAACAACGTTCCGGCAACAGGCACTGGCATGTTCATCCACTCCGTAGCAGAAGAGGTTCCGCTCTCAGGCGCGCCCCCGTGTTCGGAGCAACACGGAAGTGGCCTGAGAGCGGAGGGAGGTACTCCTTGAGGTCGGGATATCAGAAATCCACGTCCAGACCGAGAGTGAACATACGACCGTAGGGGTCATAGAGACGGGTTGCCAGACCGCCTTGGATCGGCAGACGCGTGGGTTCCCAGTCAAACAGGTTGCGCACTGCCAGACTGATATTGGCGGACTCACCGAAACCGAACAGGCTGTCCATCGTGTAGCCATAGTTCAGGTTGGCACGGTAGCCACCTTTCACGGTCATCTTGCGCAGCCCGCCAGTGGTTGCCGGCGGGTTGGCCAGTGTCACAGGGGCCAGCAGACCGAAGTTCACGTCGTCGTTGTAGCGAACGGACATGCGCACAGAGTGTGCTCCACCCATCCAGTTCAGGGTGTAGTTCACCTTAGTCTTGGGCAGGGGCGGCGCCTTGCCGGTGTCACCATTCATGAAGCCCGCCATTTCACGCGTTTTACCGCTGAACTCGGTCAACATGTAGGTGGTGTAGTGCGTGGCATCGATGGCGACATTGAAGTCACCCAGGTTGTCCAGCGAGAACGAGTAGGTCGCCTGCAGATCGACAGTCTTGACATCCATCTGGTCGACGTTCTGCGGTTGACGCAGGATACGCTGGGCACGCAGGGTCACCGGGTCACGCACGATCGCCGGGTTCGGGTTGGCATTCACGTAGGCACGTGCCGCTTCCCAGGTGGCGGAACCAGGCACGCGGCTGAAGGTCGCCGCGGTAGATCCGATGGCAGCCAGCACATCGATGAAGTCCTGTGTGCCGATGTCCTGGTTGGTCAGCGTGAAGATACGACCGGTGTACTTGATCTCCTGGTAGTCAATGCCGAGAGACAGACCATCCAGCGGCTCCCAGGTGAAACCAAGGTTCTGCAGGGTTGATCGCTCCACGTCCAGCAGCGGATTGGTCGTTGTGCAACCATCCACTCCAATGAAGGATATCCCAGTCAGTTGATCCGTGCCGTCGCGGGCGCTGGAACACGCACTCAGGTTGATCGCACCCACCTGGCTTGCCAGCGGCGCGAGGAAGCCCTCACCCCAGGACGCGCGTACCGCCAGAGTCGGCAGCGCTTCCCAGCGCAAGGCCACCTTCGGCGTGGTGGTGCGCAGCTTCAGGTCGTCGAATTTCTCGTAGCGGGCCGCAGCCTGCAGCGAGAGCGTGTCGAGGATCGGCACTTCGAACTCCAGGAAGGCCGCACGCACGGTGGACTCGGAGGCGGACTGGACCTGGATGGCGGCAGGCGCGTTGAAGTCCTCGCCAATGGTGCGCGCCTTGACCGGATTGTCGATGACCTTGTCGTCACGGATGTGACCCCCGAACGCCACCTGCACAGGACCTGCCGGCAGTTCAAACAGCGGACCGGTCACGACGGTATCGAACACGCGGTAGCGACGCAGATCCTCGGTGGTCTTCTGAATCGACAGCCAATCCACCAGCGCCTGGCTGTTCTCGGTGACGCCCTTGCGGAAGAACGGTGAGCGCGCGTCGGAGGACATGAAGGGGTTAAACCACTCGTTGCCGTTCGGACCGCCCCGGCCCTGGAAGCCGGCAAGAATGCGGCTGGCCTGCTCTTCGTAGGTCGTGTAGCGGTCACGACGCAGCTGATGGCTGATGGACGTCGAACCGGACCAGTCGTTGCCCAGCTCATAACGAGCGGAGAGGGTGTGGCGGTCAGTCAGATACACCGTGTCATCCCACTGCGAGCCGGCCTTCAGGTAGCTGGGCTGTGGCGACTGTGAGCGCCCGTTGAAGGTACGGAAGGCAATCGGGTACACCGCCTGGCCGAAGGGGTTGGCCGGGTGGGAGGCCGGGATCACCATGGACGGGCCACGGGTGGTGTTCATCGGCGATGCGGCTTCTGTCGGGAACACGGACAGGTTGTGGTCGAACACGGCCTGATATTCCAGTTCCAGCCAGTCGGTGGTCTGGTGCGTGACATTCACATAGCCAGTGAACTGCTCGTTCGGGCGGTTGTACTCGATCCACTGACCGAAGAAGATCGCGCAGCGCTGACCATTGGCGAGTCGGATGCCGCTGGGGAAACTGTCAAACTGCCCCTTGTCGTTCTGGTCGTTGCCGAAGGTGCCGCAGGACGGGTCCACCAGGGGCGTCGCACTGGTCAGGCCACGGAAAGTGCCGGGCGGACCGTCGGTGAAGATGTCGTTGTCAGCGCGCAGATATTTCGGGCGCTCGTACCGCATCATCGGGGTTTCCTTTTTTGCCTGCAGGGCGGCAACGATGTTGAAACCGTTGATCTCCCGACCGAACAGGAATCCGAGGGAGTATTCCTCCATGGTCCCATCCTGATCTCGACCATAGGTGCTGCGCGCACGCATGCCGTCGAACTCCTTGATTGGAATCAGGTTGACCACGCCTGCGACCGCGTCGGAACCGTAGAGAGCGGAACCGCCGTCCAGAACGATTTCCATGCGGCTCAGGGCGATGTCCGGCACGATGGAGCCCACTTCCTCGTTGTTGACGACGCGCCTGCCATCAAACAGGGTCAGTGTGCTGCTGCTGCCCAGACCGCGCAGGTTGAAGCCCGAGGTATTGCCGTCCTGGCCGCCGCCCGGACCGCCGAGCACGTTCCCCACCGCATCGATGTTGTCGGTGTACACAAGGTCACGCATGAACTGGGAGGTGCTGACAGAGCCCGTGGAGAGCATTGCCTCCTGGTCGATGGTGTCGACCGGGGAGGCACCGGCAAAGGCGCTGTTGCGGATATAGGTCCCCGTGACCACCACTTCTTCCACTTCAGGCTCATCGGCGGCCGCGGCGGCTTGCGCGAAGCTAACTCCTGGCAATGCGGTGGCGATGGCAATCGAGGTGAAAAGGATGGAATGTTTCAGGTACATCAGGCTGTTGCGGTGAAAGTGATCACGCATTGTGAATCTCCGTCGTTTAGTAGCACTACATCTTGTTGTTGTTCTGTCGCGTACCAGTGCCATCGCCTGCGCGATGTGTCACGCAACTTGTTCTTATTGGAGCAAGCCGGCCAGCAACGATACTGTCAGCGATTGTCCCGACAGCCTCGAACGGGCGCTTGAGGACGCCGCTATCACACCATGGGCTCAAGACAGCGTCTCCCGCA
>JALREE010000231.1 GCA_023256835.1 Pseudomonadales bacterium
CTTCCAGTCCAGCATGGGTACGCGTGCCTCGTGTCAGTAGGCGTCCAGACCCTCGGTGAACTCGATGTAGACGCCCGTCGGGTCGGTGATGAAGGCGATCTTCAGTTCCAGCGCCTCCACCTCGCGGTAGGCGACGTCGAAGGCGATGCCTTTCTCCTCCAGCAACTTGCAGAAGGCTTCCAGGTTTTCCACCTCGAAACCGATGTGGTCGATGGAGCGGCCCCGGGTCGGCAGACGCTCCTCCTGAGAGTTGTTGAAGCTCAGGTTCATGCCCGGAACATTGGTCGTGGTGGCGATGGAGCCGCGTGAACGCACCTCTAGGCCGAGCAGCTGCGTGTACCACTGCAGCAGCTCTTCATGACCCGGGGTGAAGAAGTGGATGTGATAGGGCACGACTTCAAGGGGCAGGGCCTGATCTTCCTGCAGTTCCACGTAGACATCGTCCGGCATCATCACATAGGCATTGGGCTGGCCTTCTGCGCCGATGAACTCGCGGCCCACCCAGAGTCCGTCGGCACGCCATTTCTCGAGGAACTTCGCCAGATTGCGCACCTTGAAGCCGAAGTGGTCCATCACCGTGCCCTGGGAGCCGCCGGTGGGTTCGCGGTTGGCCAGCAGGATGGCCATGTTGGGCATGCGGATGGCGGTGAGAGTGCCCTTCTGCACCACGGTGCCGCCGAAATGCTTCACCCACAGCTCCTTGTGCCGCTCCATGTCGGTGACATTCAGGTGCACGTGGCCGTAGGCGAGACCGGCTTCATTGGGGACGGCGAGCTGGGCGTAAGCGTGGCCGGCGGTGAACGCCAGCAGCAGGAAAAGGACGAGTGTGCGCATGGTGATATTCCTTCTTGTTATGGGCGCCGGGGAAGCGCGCAGGCATGCTAGCATCGCGACGCTGGATTAGTCGAACGTCCGCGGCGACCGTCGCGCACAGGGCAGGAGCAGGCAGCATGCGGGATCTGGAATTGCTGGCAGAACGTGTGGCCGGGATCGCCATCGAGGCAGGTGCGCAGATTCTCGCGGTGTATGACGCGCCGCAGCACACGGGCCTGCAGTTCAAGGTCGATGACTCGCCCGTCACCACGGCGGATCTGCGTGCCCATGCACTGATCCTGCAGTCCCTGCAGGCGCTGACGCCGTCAATGCCCGTGCTGTCGGAAGAAAGCGCGCTGCCCCCCTTCGCCGAACGGGCGCGCTGGCAGGAGTACTGGCTCGTCGACCCGCTCGATGGCACGCGGGAATTCCTCAGCCGCAACGGCGAGTTCACCGTGAACATCGCCCTGATCCGCGCGGGAGTCCCGGTGCTGGGGGTAGTGCATGCGCCTGTGTCCGGCATCAGCTGGAGGGGCATTCCCGGGCGCGGTGCCAGCAAGTCCGGCGATGGCCGTCACTGGCAGCCCATCCGCACCGCCCCCTTGAATCCGGCCTTGCTGCGCGTGCTGGGTAGTCGGCGCCATGGCGGCGACGCAGTGCAGGGGCTGTTGGCGCGACTGCAGCCGCATTTCGCGCAGATCAGCCTGAGCACGACAGGCAGCTCGTTGAAGTTCTGTCTGCTGGCGGAAGGCCAGGCGGATTTCTATCCGCGCCTGGCACCCACCAGCGAGTGGGATACGGCGGCCGCACAGGCGGTGCTGGAGGCTGCGGGCGGGGCGGTGTGGCAGGAGGATCTGCAGCCGCTGCGCTGCAACCGCGGCGAGAGCGTGACGAATCCTTCGTTTCTGGCGGTGGGAGATGCCACAGCCGACTGGCACCGGCTGCTGGCCTGACCCGGACTGTGGGCTAGTCCGGCACGTGGATCGGCAGCTCGGCGGCGAACAGCATGCTGCGATCGCGGTCCCGCGCGGCCCACTGCAGGAGCCTCTGCTCGCTCGGCTCGACCTTGTGCGCCAGCACCCCGGTGCCGTTCACCAGCACCTGCACCGGCTGCGCGAAATCCACTTCCTCCGGGCTCAGCAACAAGGTGAAGTCGCTCACGCCGAAGGCCGTCACCGTGAAGGTGTTTCCTGTGCGCTCCACCATCACCCGTCCCGGTTGCCCCTGCTCACGCAGGCCGTCCACACGCAGCCAGTGATTGCGGTTGTAGCGGTCGGTGCGATCGGTTGCCCACTGCACACGTTCGGGCAACGGGTCCCGCACATGCGCCGCCTTGAAGGCTTCGATCGCCGGGCGTTCCTCGGGCAACCAGCGGGTGTTGTGACCGCCCTGCGGGATGATGCGGAAGATGTGCTCGACATTCGCACGCGCCATCAGGTCGATGTAGGGCTGTATGCGGGCGGCGGGGTAGAGCGGATCGTTCTCGCCATTGACGATGTAGAGCGGCTTTCCGGCCAGATTGTCGAAGGACAGCGGGTAGCTCACTCGCCCTGCCGGGTTGCGCAGCACGGCCAGGTTGCCGATGTAGGGCAGGAATGCCGCCCATTCGGTGGGCTGCAGGAAGGCGAAGAAATAGGAACCAGTGCCGCCGTCCGAGACGCCGGATAGCGTCACCCGGTTGTCATCGACATGATAAGTCTGCTTCAGTTCATGCAGGATCGCCGGGATGTTGTCCGCCTGATTGTCGAACCACCAGAACGCCTCGTCCCAGGCCGCCGGCACCACCACGATGCGATCCGGCTCGCGCAGCTGGTCGTAGCCATTGCGCCAGAAGCTCTCGCCAGCCTCCGGTTTCGGCCGGCTGATGCCGCCATGCAGATTGAACTCGACCGGCCAGGCGCGGCGCGGGTTGTAGTCCTCGGGCACCAGCAGCACATAGGGGAACTGCGTGCCCTCGGCATCGGTGCGACTGCGATGCAGCTCGCCGGTGGGTGCTTCTTGCTGCCATTGCGGGCCGGCCTTCAGCCAGGCGTGCAGGGTCAGGGCATCGGGGGCGGCATCCTGCAATTGCTGCGCGGCAGCAGCCGAGTCCTGCGCAGACGCAGTCCAGAAACGGGTGACGAGCGCTTGAGCAGCCTCGTCGACGGCGATGGCCGACTGACACTGCGTCAGCACCAGGGTGGCACAGAGGCCGAAGAGGCGTTTTGTAATTGTCATGCCGGCATCATAAACCAGCGTTCCAAGGCCACCAAACTTTCCTTTTCACGGCATTGGGACTAGCATTCAGCCCCAATCCAGCGCCGCAGTGCCAGGCGTCAGAATCCATACACGACAACACGCAACGACTGCCCCAGGCAGTCCAGACGAAGGGTAGACAATCATGTCATTGAAACGTATCCACGCAGTTTTCCTGGCCCTGTGCCTGCTTGGCAGCAGCGCCATGGCGCAGAACTTTGGTATCGATGAGCTGCGGCAGCGTGCCGAAGCGGGCGATGCCGAGGCGCAGAACAATCTGGCGGTGCTTTACCACACCGGTCAGGGCGTGCCCGTCGACCTCAACGAGGCGATCCGCTGGTACAACGCGGCGGCCGAACAGGGGCGTGCCAATGCCCAGCTCAATCTCGGGGTGCTCTACAACTTCGGCATGGGCGTGCCGCAGGACTACGCCGAAGCGGCGCGCTGGTTCCGCATGGCGGCCGACCAGGGCGAGCTGATGGCGCAGATCAGTCTGGCGGCCCTCTACATCACCGGTCAGGGCGTGCCCATTGATTACATCGAGGCCGCCAAGTACTACACCATGGCGGCGGAACAGGGGGATCCCGGTGCGCAGATGACCATGGCGGAAATGTATCTGAGCGGTCAGGGGGTGGCACAGGATTATGCCGAGTCCGCACGCTTCTACCGCATGGCAGCCGACCGCGGCGAAGTGGCCGCTCAGTTCAGCCTGGCAATCATGCACCGCGATGGCATGGGCGTGGAGCAGGACCTGGAGGCGGCGGCCGAACTCTATCGCATGGCGGCCGATCAGGGGCACATCGCCGCGATGTTCAGCATCGCCTCCATGTACGAGACCGGCCAGGGCGTCCCACTCGACCTCGCGGAGTCCTATCGCTGGTACAAGGCCGCTGCGAGCCAGGGCCACCCGGGGTCGCAGAACAACCTGGCGCTGATGTACGAGGCAGGTGAAGGGGTGGCGCAGAGCCTGACCCATGCCTACATGTGGATGGATCTGGCGTCCAAGCTGGCGGACGGGCCCGAACAGGAAAACTACGAAATGAACCGCGATCAGATCGAGGTGCGGCTGAGCTCCGAGGATCTGGTGAAGGCCAAGGGCATGTCCGACCGTTGCCTGGAAACCCGCTACGCCGAATGTGACTGAGACCTCCCGCTGCCCGCTGCGCCGCGTTCAGTCGCACTCGGCGTAGCGGGTCTCGAGGCAGCGATCCGCCAGGGCTCGGGCCTCGGCGATCTGCTCTGCACTCAGACGCTCGCCAATCGCATCGCGGTTGCGTTCCGAACGGCCCTTGCGCGTGATCGGCGAATTGCGCGCTGACAGCTCCGACCACATATACCCTTTCAAGTCACTCTGGGTCACGCCATAGCCGGCGGCATACATCTCGCCGATGTTGTACTGGGCTTCCGGGTGACCCTGTTTGGCCGCCGCCAGAAACAGACGTCCTGCAATCGTGTAGTCCCTCTGCACGCCGCTGCCCGCGATGTAGAGATCGCCCAGCTCAAACTGGGCCGACATGTGCCCGCGCTCGGCCGCCAGCTGATACCACTTCGCCGCCTCGGCGAAATCCTGCGTCACGCCGGTGGCATTGGCATACATGGCGCCCAGATTGAACTGTCCGGTGGGGTAGCCCCCTTCCGCCGACATGCGCAGCCACTTGAGGGACTCGGCGTAATCCTGCTCCACGCCATAGCCATACTTGTAGAGCACGCCCAGATTGTTCTGGGCCGCGGTATGCCCCAGCTCGCCGGCGGCGCGATACCACTTGGCGGCTTCCGCGTACTCTTGCTCGACGCCCTGGCCGTTGTCATACATGAAACCCAGGTTGTACTGCGCCCGCATGTGGTTCTGAGCGGCGGCCAGCCGGAACCAGTTGAGCGCTTCCGCGAAGTCCTGCTCCACGCCGAAGCCGTTGGCGAACATGTTGCCGTAGTTGTACTGCGCGTCCGCGTAGCCCTGCCGTGTGGCGGCCAGGAACCAGCGCAAGGCCTCCTGGAAGTTCTGCTCGACGCCCTGGCCCACGGCATAGACATAGCCGAGCTCGGTCTGCGCCTGCGCGTCACCGGCCTGGGCCCGTGCCATGAGTTCTGCATCCTGGGCATGCCCCGCCGAGAACGGGAGCAATGCCGTCAAGATGACGGCAAGTAATTGTTTTAAAAAGGAATTTCACGTTTATTTGCGACCTTGAAACATTGATTATGGACAAAGCTCACAGTTCAATTTTCATACATGTGCTTTCATTTAAGCATGTGCTTACATAAAAACTACGACGAAATTTCGCTCAAATCACGGGAAGCGACCGATGTCCAGCCAGGACGATCTTGAACTCAGCGAACAAGAAATGCAGGCGCTCCAGGAGTTGTTCGACAGCGACGACTCCGACCGCTGGTTCCTGCTCAAGTTCCAGTTGGTCCTGCTGGTGGCAGCGTACTATGTCGTGGCGCTGGGTGCCTATCCAGAACTCATCGTGGCCTGGCTGGAGCTGGAACAAGGACCGCAGGCGACGGACTGGGAGTTGATCTTCCGCCTGCGGGGCCTGTTCATCGGCATTGCCACACTGGTGGCCATCCAGTCCTACCGGCACGACCTGCAGATGCGGCTGATCTTCGGCGGTGCCGCCGCCGTGGCGCTGATGAACTTCGTGATGGATGTGCCGGTGTTCTACCTGGAAAAGCTGGCCGAGCCGAGTGCGCTGCTGTTCGCTGTCCTGCTGGGGCGGATCAGTGTGGTCACGCTACTGTTCCTGCTTTACGCCAGCCTCGACCGCATCCCGCCCGGACCGCGCCGGGTGCTCGCCAATCCCTTCGCAAAACCGTGAGCCCCAAATGAAAAAGCCCCGCTTGCGCGAGGCTTCCGAATGATGGTGCCCAGGGGCGGAATCGAACCACCGACACGAGGATTTTCAAGAGCTTCTTTCACGAAAATACACTTATTTTACAAAAGGTTAAAATCGAATTTTTACGGTATGTCGCTTAGTATGCTATAGAAATATGCGGAAAATAAGTGAAATAAATCTTATATATCAGGTGCTTAAACTCTCTATTTTCGGTTAAAAGTAT
Organism: Pseudomonadales bacterium; assembly: GCA_023256835.1. GTDB lineage: Bacteria > Pseudomonadota > Gammaproteobacteria > Pseudomonadales > Pseudohongiellaceae > UBA5078. The sequence goes on from JALREE010000231.1 coordinate 6,106, forward strand.
GCTTTTTAGGATCTTTTGGCTTCTTTTTCAGTCGCTTAGATAGCTCAGAATGATAGCCAAAAGTAGCTTAAATGTCTTTTAAAAGGACATTTGGAGTAGGGAAGTTGACGGGTAGTGTCGGAGATTTCAGGCTGTTTGATCATGCTGACTAGTATTCACTCGTCAGCATGATCACCCAACAGCCACCATTGCGAGTTGTCCAACTCGCAAACAGCATCATGTCTTTGAGTGGAAAGTCGGTGTAGCCAATCTCTTGAACAGCAAGAAGACTTTCGTTTCCGTCTTCAATACTAATGTGAGCTGACTCACCTTCTCGCCTCAGTTTCAAGCAAGCGAATCCCATTTCCTGAGAAACCTGAGTCAAGTGAGATGCGAAAACATCCATCAACCAAAAGCATCTTGCTTGTTCTGCTAGATACAGTGCGCCATCTGTTAAAACAGTTCTTGAGTGAAATCTGTGATAACGCTGAGTACCTGTAAAGTGTCTCAGTTGAAGCTTTAAATTTCCCGTAACTTCTTGATCAAACATAGTTTTTCCTCTTG
>JALREE010000240.1 GCA_023256835.1 Pseudomonadales bacterium
CACAAGATGTGGCTGCTGCACTTCATGATCTTGACGTAAATCGCCAGACTGAGATTGCTCGCACAATGGACGATGAAAAATTAGCTGATGTTTTAGAGGAAATGGACGATGCTGATCGCCATTGTCCTGCACATCGGCGCCGTGGTGGTGAGCGACATCAAGGAAGGCAATGGCCTGATTTCTGCCATGTTCAGCGGTCGCAAGGTGTTCTCCGAAGAGCCCCGCGAGTGAGCTGCAAAAACCTTGCGGTCTTAATAGTCAATTAAGATTCGCGTCCTAAAGTGGCGACATGATCAGCCAATACGGAGCCCTCGATCATGTCAGCCACGCCTCTTTGCACCAGTGTTGCCAGTGTCACACAGTTTCCGCTCGTCACGCCCGTCGTGTCCGAGCAGCTTGGTCTGCATTCCCCGATCGCCTTCCACAGGGAACAGATCGAGCAGTTCATCCGCACCCGTTACGCCGAAACCTACGACGCTGACATCTCCCATTTCCTGCCCCTGCTGCTGGCCAGCTGGCGCGACGGCGAGGTGGCCGGCGTGCTGGGGCTGCGCCCCGGACAGTCGGGTCGCTTCTTTGTGGAAAACTATCTGGCGCAGCCCATGGAGTCCGTGCTCAGCGAGCGTCTGGGCGAGAGCGTGTCGCGCGCCTCGCTCATCGAAACCGGCAATCTGGCTGGCACCCGTGGCAGCAGCCAGCTGCTGTTCATCGTGTTGACGGAGGTGCTGTATCGCGCCGGCTTCCGCTGGGTCACCTTCACGGCCACCGCCCAGGTCAGTGCCCTGTTGCAGCGTCTGGGCTTCGCGCCGCAGGCCTTGTGCGAGGCCGACCCGCGCTGCCTCGGTGAACAGGCAAAGGCCTGGGGCAGCTATTACGCGAATCGTCCCTGGGTCGTGGCCGGTGATGTGGTGCAGGCCCATCAGACGCTGCAGCGCAATGAATTCGCCCAGAAGCTGTTGCGCGAGCATGCCGCTGAGATTGACGGCATCGTGACCGCGCTCAAGCCTTGCAGCGAGGAGACCTTCCATGCGTGAACTGTGGGCGGCAATCAATGCGAATGCGGCGACCCGAGGGGATGACGCTGCGCTGATGGTCTTCGACACTGCGCTGGAGACGGCTTTCACCTGGCGGCAACTGCAGCAGAGCGTGCGCCGTCTCGTGTGGCGGCTGCAGCGCGATCACATCCGGGTACTGGCGCTGGCCGCCGACAATGTGCCGGCGTGGGTCATCGCCGACATCGCCTGTGGTGTGGCCGGCATCACGCTGTTGCCCCTGCCCGGCTTCTTTTCGCCCGGCCAGTTGCAGCATGCGCTGGACACCGTGCCCGTCGATGCGTTGCTGCATGACGCTGGCTTGCCGGACGCCGTTGCGGCAGCCCAGCGCGCACAGGCGTCTTCACGACAAATGCTGCACGGGTTGCACTATGTTCGCTTCACACGCAGTGAGCAGGCCTGTGTCAGGCGCACGGAGTCGCTCCCGGCGGGCACCAGCAAGATCACCTTCACGTCCGGGTCCACGGGCACGCCCAAGGGCGCCTGTCTCAGCGCCGGTCATCTGGAGGCCGTCGCCGGCTCCATCATCACCGCCACGCAGTCCTGCCAGATTGCACGACACTTGTGTGTGCTGCCGCTGGCGACCCTGCTGGAAAACGTCGCCGGCGTGCATGCGCCACTGCGCAGCGGTGCTGCCGTGGTGCTGGTGCCGCAGCAGCGTCTGGGCTTCAACGGTGCCAGCGGCTTCGCGCTGCCAGCCTTTCTCGATGTGCTCGCTCACTGCCGTCCGCAGAGCCTGATCCTGATTCCGCAACTGCTGGAAGCACTGGTGATGAGTGCTGCTGCCGGCTGGAAGCTGCCCGATTCCCTGCGCTTCGTGGCCGTGGGCGGGGCCAGCGTGAACCCTGGGTTGCTGGAACGTGCGTGGCAGTTCGGCATTCCAGTCTTCGAAGGCTACGGCTTGTCCGAGTGCGGCTCGGTCGTGAGCCTGAACACCCCCGAACAGCGTCGCAACGGCAGTCTCGGCCGCCCGCTGCCACATGTGCGGGTCGCGATTCACGACGGTGAGATTCAGGTCTTCGGCCCGCGCTTTCTCGGCTATGTCGGCGACCAGGACTCCTGGCAGTCGCAGGACGACGCCGCTCCGCTGGCCACCGGCGACCTCGGTGAGCAGGACGCTGATGGCTATCTTCATTTCAAGGGCCGCCGCAAGCACCTGCTGGTGAGCAGCTTCGGGCGCAACATCAGTCCGGAGTGGGTGGAGACCCAGCTGGCGGCCAGTCCCTGCATTGCGCAGAGCATCGTGTTCGGGGATTCGCGCCCCTACTGTGTGGCGCTGGTGCAGCCGCGCCACAGCCGCATCAGCGATGACGAGATCACGGCGAGCATTGCCGCCATCAATGCCACGCTGCCCGACTATGCCCGCGTGCAGCGCTGGGCGCGCCTGAGCGAACCGCTGGTGCGCGGCAGCGGGCTGGCAACGGACTTGCTGACCAGCAACGGGCGGCCGCGCCGCGCACAGATTGCATGGCGCTTCGCCGCCACGCTCGAGGCGCTCTACAGCGCCTCCAATGACGACACCCTCATTCCCAACCAGGAGGCCATGCCCCATGTTCTATGACACCTTGAAGCAGGAAACCGCCGGCGAACAGAACGCGCTGGTCAACAGCGAGATCATCACCCGCTGCATGGCGCGCAATGTCACGCTGGACGAGTACATCGCCTATCTGACCCAGGCCTATCACCACGTGAAGTTCACCGTGCCGCTGCTGATGGCAGTGGGCGCACGCCTGCCCGAGAGCCGCGAATGGCTGCGCGTGGCGGTGGCCGAGTACATCGAGGAAGAAATCGGCCACCAGGAGTGGATTCTCAACGACATCGCCGCCTGCGGCGGTGACAAGGAATCCGTGCGCCGCAGTCAGCCTGCCATGCAGACTGAACTGATGATCGCCTATGCGTGGGACATGGTCATGCGCCGTGACCCGATCGGCTTCTTCGGCATGGTGCATGTACTGGAAGGCACCAGCGTCAATCTGGCCGACCACGCGGCTGATCAGATCAAGGCGGCACTCAATCTGCCGGAGCGTGCGTTCAGCTATCTGCGCTCCCACGGCAGCATCATCACCAATTCCTTTGATGGATGAATCGTTATGTATTTCAACATGTTCGGTTAAGTGTTTAATTAATCCAAACTCACCTAATGTTGTTAATTCTGTTTTAGCAATAGGAAATTTTGACGGTGTACATTTAGGACATCAGGAACTTTTAAGAAAAGCTTATATTTTTTCGCGTAAGGTAAATAAAAAATTTGGCATTTTTACGTTT
>JALREE010000266.1 GCA_023256835.1 Pseudomonadales bacterium
TGCCGGCGGAGGCCGTGAGCTGTGCCACCTGCAAGGTGCCGGCGCTCAGATCGGGCAGACCGTTGGCAGGAATGAAGCGGTAGAGGCAGCCCTCGGGCTCGTCCTCGGTCAGGTACAGGTGGCCATGCACCGGGTCGACGGCCACGGCTTCATGCTTGAACAAGCCGAGTGCCGGGCGTGCCTCGCCGGCCTTCTCGCCGAACGGGTCGCACTCCCACACCAGGCCGCGGTCCACTTCCTCGCAGGAAAGCCAGGTCTGCCACGGCGTCTGTCCGCCGGCGCAGTTGTTGTTGGTGTTGGCCAGAATGGAATAGGCGTTCACGACCTCGCCGTCGGCATTGAAGCGCACCGCGCCCACGCCACCGCCGCCCTCTTCGGTCTTCACTTCACTGTTGGAGACATAGATCCAGCCGCCATCGGGCGTGGCGAAGGTGGCGCCGCCGTCGGGCGAGTGGTGCCAGCGGTAACTGGAGCCTTCAACCGTCTGCCCGGAGCGCGCAATCACGCGCGAACGCATACCCGGCAGCAGGCGCAGGCCGTTGGCATCAGGTTCGCTAAGCTCGCCCAGCGCTGCGGGGTTGGCAAACAGCGGCAGCGTGTGAGTGTCCGCCGCGAACAGGGGCGTCCTGACCCCGTTGAGAAGAAAGGCAGAAAAGCCGACGGAACCCCAGGCGAGGAACTGACGGCGCGCAATTGTGCGTTTGAACATGATGTGGTCTCTTGGCCGGTGGCAGGCCCGTTAAGCAAATACCAAGTATTAGACGAGGCCAGGATGAATTTTCAGAGACATTTGAATGACAATTGCGTGACAGGCATGCGCCTGAATATGCTTAGAAATTCTCCCCGAGTTGTGCAAAACTCACGCCCTCGCGCCATTGCCCATTACTTCTTTTACAATAACGTCGGGATTTACTTAAATTCGGAGACTTCCATGCCCTTCTCGAAATTCCTGCCAGCAGCAAGCCTTGGTTTATTGATCAACCTGTTCCCTGTAGCGCACAGTGCGCAGGCAATGGATCGTTTTGACCCTGCAACAGGCATTCTGTCTATCCCGTTGGTGCAGGTCGGTGATGAGTTTTATCAGGACGTACAGATCAGAATATTTGAGCAGGATGTTGTGAGTGTCGGCTCTGCCAAAGGGCTGCTCAGCTACGACACCTTCGCCGGCGAAAGCGCCGAATTGACCATTGGCTCGGTGGCAGTGGGTTCCAGCATATACCGCAATGTCGTGGTGAAGTTGAACGCCAGCAATCTGATTGCCGCGACGCTCGTGCGGCAGGACGCAGCGCTGGGTCAACGGATTGATGATTTCATGAGACCGTATCTGACCGCGAACGGGATAAGCGCTGCAACGCTCACCCTGATGAAAGACGACAAGGTCCTCTACGAAACGGCTTACGGCTACCAGGATGTCGCACGCAGCATTCCGCTGCGATCGAATGCTTTGCTGACCACCGCCAGCATCGTCAAACCGGTGACAGCCGCTGCGGCGCAGAACCTGATTGCACAGGGCAAACTCCAGAGTAGTGACAGGGTATTCTGTGGACCTGGCATCTCTCCCTCAGCTGCTGCTCATTGCTGGATCGACAGCAACTGGGTAACCGCCAGCGACGCGCGCATCCAGCAGATCACCATATCGCATCTTCTGTCGCACAGCGGTGGCTGGGATCGCGCGGGGACATCATGCGTTGCTTTCCAAGCTGCTGACGCTACGACGCGGGCTGCACTAGTCGCCAGCGGTAATCCCTGTGATGTACTGCAGCACGAATTCATCGTGCAGGCGGTGCTTGGCATTGCCACTCCTCCCACTCAGGAACAACTGATTCGATTTGTGATGCAAGGCAATCTCGACTTCACGCCGGGCACGACGCCACTAACCGGTGATCGCTACAGCAATTTCGGTTATGTATTGCTCGGCCTGATCGTCGAGCGCGCTTCCGGCTTGCCCTATGTAGAGTTCGTAACCCAGAATGTGCTGGGCCCGCTCGGTGTGGCAACGAGTGACTTCAAAGGTGCACGATCATTGCTTTCTCAGGCAGACCCGCGGGAGCCAAACTACGTCACTTCGAAGCAATACCCCAGTGTGTTTGCACCTGGAACCATGGTCCCCGCCCGGAATGGAGCCCTTAACGCTGAGAATTTCTTCGCTGCTGCTACCGTAATCACCACCTCAAGAACCATGGCACGATTTGCAGGTCATTACAGGATCGACACAGACTCACGCGGCATCGATGGACCGGAGAATGGCACTCCGCTCAGCGGAATACGCAAGTATGGGAGCCACAACGGTGCGTTGCCGGGAACAGCCACCGTGGTGACGCAATTGCCGTCTGGCGTTTCCTTTGCCGTGCTGCTCAACAAGAACGATCAGTTTGAAGGCGAGGGTCAGCGCAAGGACTACGCGACCGAAGTCGCTGCGGGCATTGAGGCCGCGCTGCGCGCGTCGGGCTACCAGGAATGACCGCGTGATACTCATTGGGCAAAAAACCGGGCCACTCTCGTGACCCGGTGAATGATTGCGGTAATGGTAATGCGGTACTGCGGTCTTGCGGGAGATCAGGGCGTCACGGTCACCGGCACGAAGGCGTTGGACCAGCAGCACTGATTGTCGAACTGGCTGTCCGGCGCTTCGAAGTTGTCGACGCGCAGACGTACCACGTAATCACCGGGGGCTGTGAAGGTGGCACTGGTGCTGACTTCAGTCCAGCCGTTGGCCCCACCGGCGGCTCCACTTTCGCCGCCTTCGCGGGCACGCTCACGACCCGTGACCTTGGCGACATCGAACATCACATCGCCCGGGCCCTGGTGCATGATCCACTCGGTGCCCAGCGGGTAGGCATCGGGCAGGTCGTACTGTTCGCGCTCACCTC
>JALREE010000114.1 GCA_023256835.1 Pseudomonadales bacterium
CGACTCAATGAGGTCGCCCTGGTCTTCGGTCGCGAGGATTCCGGGCTGACCAACGAGGAGCTGCAGCTGTGTCATTTCCACGTGCACATCGCAGCCGATGAACAGTACAGCTCGCTCAATCTGGCTGCTGCGGTGATGGTCATCAGCTACGAAGTGCGCATGGAACTGCTGCGCCGCGCCGCGCCGGCCGCGCCCGCGCGCGTGGCGGACGAGCAGACCATCGTCGACGGCGTGGACTGGGATGTGCCCAAGGCCACGGGCCAGCAGCTGGAAAATTTCTACAGCCATCTGGAGCAGGTGATGGTCGACCTGAACTTCCACGACCCGGAGAATCCGCGTCTGCTGATGATGCGCATGCGCCGACTGTTCGGCCGCATCCGCCCGGACCAGATGGAGATCAGCATCCTGCGGGGTCTGTTGTCCCACGTGGACATGCTCAAGGAGCGCGCCGATCGCGGCATCAGCGTGGAGCAGCAGCGGCAGGAAAAACGCGCGGCAAAGAAAGACACCGACGACACCGTGTGATCACGGCGTCCACTCTGAATTTCACTCACTTCTGCATTACAGGTTAGAAAAAAGCATGCATTTCTTGTTTGAACAGATAGCCTCCGAGATCGCCGCCCGTCCCGCCCAGGTGGAGGCCGCCGTGGCCCTGCTGGATGAAGGCGCCACAGTGCCCTTCATTGCCCGTTATCGCAAGGAGGTGACCGGAGGTCTTGACGACACCCAGCTGCGTCAATTGCAGGAGCGTCTTTACTACCTGCGCGAGTTGGAAGAGCGGCGCGATGCGATTCTCAAGAGCATCAAGGAACAGGACAAGCTCAGCCCCGAACTCGAGAAGCAGATTCGCGGCGCCGGCACCAAGACCGAACTGGAAGACCTCTATCTGCCTTACAAGCCCAAGCGCCGCACCAAGGCCCAGATCGCCCGCGAAGCCGGCCTGCAGACGCTGGCCGATCTGCTGTTCGCCGAACCGCAGCGTGTGCCCGAGCAGGAAGCCGACGCCTTCCTCAATGCCGAGGCCGGTTTTGCCGATGTAAAGGCCGTGCTCGAAGGCGCCCGACATATCCTCATGGAACAGTTCAGCGAGGACGCCCGCCTGCTCGGCCAGTTGCGCGACTACTTCTGGCAGAAGGCCCAGGTGATCTCCACCGTGGTGCCGGGCAAGGAACAGGAAGGCGCCAAGTATCGCGATTATTTCGAATTCGCCGAAGCGCTGGAGAAGATCCCCTCGCACCGCGCGATGGCGCTGTTCCGTGCGCGCAAGGAAGGCATCCTGCAGCTCGATGTCGACATCAAGGATGTTGACCCGGCCCAGCGTCATCCCTGCGAGATTCTGATCGGCTCGTTCTGGAATATCCGCGACCAGGGTCGTCCTGGCGATGCCTGGCTGCTGGAAGCGGTGCGCTGGACCTGGCGCGTGAAACTGCACAGTCATCTGCAGACGGATTTTCTGACCGAGATCCGCGAGCGTGCCGAGGCCGACGCCATCGAGGTGTTCGCGAAGAATCTCAAGGGCCTGCTGTTAGCCGCCCCGGCCGGCCGCAAGGTGACCATCGGACTCGACCCGGGCCTGCGTACGGGCGTGAAGGTGTCGGTGGTGGACGAGACGGGCAAGGTGCTCGATCACACCGCCATCTTCCCGACTGCGCCGCAGAATCGCACGGCCGAGGCCGCAAAGGTGCTGCTGGATTTCTGCAAGCGCTACGATGTGGAGCTGATCAGCATCGGCAACGGCACGGCCTCGCGGGAAACCGATCAGTTCGTCGCGACACTGCTCAAGGCCCACCCGGAGCTCGCCATCAAGCGCGTGATCGTGAACGAGGCCGGCGCCTCGGTGTATTCGGCTTCCGAACTCGCGGCGCAGGAATTTCCCGATCTCGACGTCACCATCCGTGGTGCCGTCTCGATTGCGCGGCGTCTGCAGGACCCGCTGCCGGAGCTGGTGAAGATCGATCCGAAATCCATCGGCGTCGGTCAGTACCAGCACGATGTGAGTCAGGTGAAGCTGGCGCGCTCGCTCGATGCCGTGGTGGAGGACTGCGTGAACGCGGTGGGCGTGGACGTGAACATGGCCTCGGCGCCGCTGCTCAAGCGCGTGTCCGGTCTGAACCAGACGCTGGTGAACAATATCCTCGAATTCCGCAACGCCAATGGCCGTTTCCGCAGCCGCAACGACTTGAAGAAAGTGCCGCGTTTCGGCGACAAGTCCTTCGAACAGGCGGCGGGCTTCCTGCGTGTCAACGACAGCGAGAATCCCCTGGATGCCTCGGCCGTGCACCCGGAATCCTATGGCGTGGTGGAGGCGATCGCGAAGCGTCATCAGCGTTCGCTCAAGTCCATCATCGGCGATGTGGCCTTCATCCGAGCGCTCGACCCGAAGGATTACGTGACGCCCGAGTTCGGCCTGCCCACCGTGCAGGACATCCTGCGCGAGCTGGAGAAGCCCGGTCGCGACCCGCGTCCCGAATTCAAGACGGCCGAGCTGAAGGACGGCGTGGAGAAGATCAGCGATCTGGTGCCCGGCATGACGCTGGAAGGCACGGTCACGAATGTCACCAACTTCGGTGCCTTCGTCGATGTGGGCGTGCATCAGGATGGTCTGGTGCACATCTCCGCGATCTCCGAAAAGTTCATCAAGTCACCCCACGAGGCCGTGAAGGCGGGCGACATCGTCAAGGTGAAGGTGCTGGAGGTGGATCTGGAACGCAAGCGCATCGCGCTGACCATGCGCCTGCACGATGAACTGCCGGCCGCCGGCGGTGCCACCGCGGGCCGTCAGGGCGACTCCGCGCGGCGCAATCAGACGCAGTACGCCCAGCGCCAGAAGAAGGACTTCGAGGCGGCCGCAGCCGGCAAGCGCCAGCTGGGCACCATGGCCTCCCTGTTCGAGCAGGCCCTGAAGAAGAAGTAGGGCGAGCGCGTCAGAACTTGTAGACGAAGCCTGCGTTCACGGCGCGCTCGGTACCCACATAGATGCCCTGACGCAGGCTCGCGATGTAGCGACGATCCGTCAGGTTCTTGATGCTGGCACTGAGCGTCAGCTGGCTGTTGACCTCGTACACCGCACTGAGGTCCAGCAGCGTGTAGCGGTCGATGCGGCCCGTGAAGAAACCGGTCAGGTTCTCGCGGATCGCCACGGTGTTGAGCACATCGGTGTATTGCTCGCCAGTGTGATGCAGGCTCAGGGACGAGCGCAGACCGCCGATCTGGTGATTCAGACTCAGGTTGGTCGTCCACTCCGGCGTGTAGGTGATGCGATTGCCATCCGGCGTAGTCAGCACGCCTGCGGCCGTGAAGCGATCACCGTCGAACTCGGCGTCCGGAATCCAGGTCGCATTGCCATCCACGCTGAAGCCATTGCCCAGTTCCATGCCCGCCCCGAATTCCATGCCCTGATGCAGGGTGGCGCCGCCGTTGGTGCGCTGGAACTGGCTGTTGCTGTTGGCAGGAATGATCAGATCGGAAGAGCGTCGTGGCATGTTGCGCGTCTGGAACATTTCGCTTCTTGTTGCAACTTTCAGTTTGACGATCTTGGGTACTTTCTTAACTCGCTCGGGAGTGTTGAACAGCGTTCATGCTTTTAGTGAAAGCAGTAT
>JALREE010000122.1 GCA_023256835.1 Pseudomonadales bacterium
TGCCGGCGATGTGCACCGCGCTGGCCCAGGCCAGGGAGAGTCCGTCGAAGGTGCTGGTGCCGCGACCGACCTCGTCCATCAGCACCAGGCTGTCGCGCGTGGCGTTGTGCAGGATGTTGGCGGTCTCGCTCATCTCCACCATGAAGGTGGAGCGTCCGCCAGCCAGGTCGTCCGAGGAGCCGATGCGAGTGAAGATGCGATCCACCGGTCCGATGCAGGCCCGGCGCGCCGGCACGAAGCTGCCCGTGAAGGCCAGCAGCACGATCAGGGCGTTCTGGCGCATGTAGGTGGATTTGCCGCCCATGTTCGGGCCGGTGATCAGCAGCATGTGCCGCTGCGCGTCGAACAGCAGGTCATTGGGCACGAACAGGCTCTGCGACACCTGTTCCACCACCGGATGGCGGCCCTGTTCGATCAGGATCCCAGGGTCTTCGCGCAGTTCCGGCTGGCAATAGTCCAGCGCCCTGGCGCGCTCGGCGAACGTGTTCAGCACATCCAGTTCCGCCAGCGCCGCCGCGCTTTGCAGCAGGGCGCCCAGATCCGTGGCCACGGTTTCCAGCAACTCGTCGTAGAGCGCTTTCTCGCGCGCCAGCGCCTTGCTGGAGGCGCTGAGCACCTTGTCCTCGAACAGCTTGAGTTCCGGCGTGATGAAGCGCTCGGCGTTCTTCAGAGTCTGCCGGCGCTGATAGTCGGCCGGCATGGCGTCGGCCTGGGCCTTGCTGACTTCGATGAAATAGCCGTGCACCCGGTTGTAGCCCACCTTCAGGGTGCTCAGGCCGGTGCGCTGTTTCTCGCGTACCTCCAGGTCGACCAGGAACTGCCCGGCATTGCTGCTCAGATTGCGCAGCTCGTCCAGTTCGGCATCGAAGCCCGCGGCGATCACGCCACCGTCGCGGATCACGGCAGGCGGCGCCTGCTCGATGGCGCGGGCGAGCAGGGTGGCCAGGTCCGGGTAGTCGCCGATCTGCGCCTGCAGGGCGCAAAGCCGGGGTGCGTCGTCGTTCTGCAGAATCGCGTTCAGCGCGCTGTGCAAGGCGGGCAGGCCCAGCAGGGCATCGCGCAGGCGGGCCAGATCGCGCGGGCGTGCCGAACGCAGACCGACGCGCGCGAGAATGCGCTCGATGTCGCCGATCTGGTGCAGCAGCGGGTGCAGGGTCTCGAAGCGGTAGTGCTCGATCAGGGTGGCGACACTCTGCTGACGCGCGCGCAGCACCTGCAGGTCGCGCAGAGGGCGCTGCAGCCAGCGATTGAGCAGGCGTCCGCCCATGGGCGTGGCGGAGCGGTCCAGCACCCACAGCAGGGTGTTGTCGGTGCCCCCGGCCAGATTGCGATCCAGCTCCAGATTGCGCCGGCTGGCGGCGTCGAGGATCAGGCTGTCGGACGGCTGCTCCAGTTGCAGACTCTGGATATGTGGCAGCTGCGAGCGCTGAGTGTCGCGGGCATAGGCGAGCAGGCTGCCTGCCGCCTGCAGGGCCTGGTCCAGTTCCTCGCAGCCGAAACCCAGCAGATTGCGGGTGCCGAAGTGCTGATTCAGCGCTCGGCGACTGCTCTCCAGGTCGAACTCCCAGAGCGGCCGACGCCGCGCACCGCGTCGCGACTCCAAGGCATGCAGGGCCGGGATCTCTTCATTCAGCAGCAGCTCGGCGGGGCGAACCCGTTCGATCTCGGCCAGCAGACTCTCCACGCCCTGCACCTCGCTCAGCACGAAGCGGCCACTGGCGATGTCCATCCAGGCCAGGCCGAAGACGGCCGCTTGCGGTGAGGGGGCGTGCTGACCGGTGATGGCCATGAGGATACTGTCGTGACGCTCGCCCAGCAGGGCCTCATCAGTGAGCGTGCCGGGCGTGACGATGCGCACGACTTGCCGCTCCACCGGCCCCTTGCTCGTGGCCGGGTCCCCGATCTGCTCACAGATGGCCACGGAGACGCCCGCGTCGAGCAGGCGCGCCAGATAGCGGTCGGCGGCGTGATAGGGAATGCCGCACATCGGGATGTCGAGGCCATCGCTCTTGCCGCGGGCCGTCAGGGTGATGTCCAGGATCTTCGAGGCCTGGCGGGCGTCCTCGTAGAACAGTTCGTAGAAGTCGCCCATGCGGTAGAACAGCAGTTCGTGGCGGTGCTGCGCCTTCAGACGCAGATACTGCTGCATCATCGGCGTGTGATTGCTGATGTTCTCCATGGGGTCTCGCATCTTCCGGTGACTGGGCCTGCGGGCGGACAGGCGCGAAGCGTAGCAAACCTGCGGGGCAGGGAACAGCCGCGCCACCCGGGTGCCCCGCAGACGCCTTCAGTAGGTGTCCTCGTGGTAGCGGTCGCGCTGGCGCAGCGCTGCCACCGTCAGGGCGAGGGGGCGTAGCAGAGTGTTCATCACGATCTCCACGTCGGCCGCCATTGCCCGAGCGCCGCAGACCAGCACCTGTGCCTCGTCGTGCAGCAGCTCCTGCAGCAGGGCGGCATCCTCCTGCAGCAGGTCCTGCACATGCTCGGGCGAGGCACTGCGCGAGAAGGCCACGCGCAGGCGGGTCAGGCGCCGGTCGTCGAGGCAGGCCTGCAGGGTCTGTTCGTAGAGAAAATCCGAGCTTGCCAGCCGGCCGCCCCAGTACAGATGCACGGGTCTCCTGGCCTTGTTGGCGCGGATGAAGCCGATCAGGGGCGCGATGCCGGTGCCCGCGCCAATCAGGATGAGAGGGGTCGTGCCAGGCTGCGGACGAAAGCGCGGGTTGGCCTGGATGAAGGCCTCGATGCGATCGCCTGGCTGCAGATCACCCAGAAAGCGCGAGCAGACGCCATGCTCATGCCGACGGACGCAGATCTCCAGGACGCCGTCCTGCGCGTTCGATGCCAGGGAGTACAGCCGTGGCACCGGGCTGCCGGGGGGCAGAATGCCGACCAGATCGCCGGGCGCAAATCGTGGCAGCGCTCCCGTGCCGGGGGCTGGCTGAAAACGCAGGATGCTGACAGGGGTCCCGAGATCGACGCCGTAGTCCTCGCGGGCGCTCAACTGCAGCGTGCGGGTCAACGCCCGCGGCGGCGCATACTGCAAGGTGAGCGGCAGTGCCAGGGCCTGGCCCAGGCGATCGCCCCAGAGCGTGAAGGCTTGCGCGGACTGCCGATCGACCAGCTCCGTGGCGAGCAATTGCGGCCAGTCGAGGGCGCGCAGGGCGGCCTCCACCTTGAGGGCATAGCCACAGAATCCTGGAAACTGACGGTCGCCAAAACCCAGCACGGCCCAGGGCAGCGCTCTTGCGCTGGCCCGGGCGGGCAGCTGTTCCAGGAAGCGCGACGCAGAGGCAGGGGCATCGCCATCGCCATAGGTCGCTGCCAGAACCAGCAGACGTTGCGCCAGGGGAGTGTCGGCCGGCCAGTCGTTCATCGCCGCCACATGCACCTGACAGCCGGCGGCGCGCAACGCCTTCTGCAAGGCGCCGGCGAAGCCCCAGGTGCTGTTGGTCTCGGAGCCCACCAGCAGCAGGGTGTCGGCGCGCGTGGCAGGGCAGTTGTCGGCGATCCGTGGACGAGAGCGCCGGCGCTGCCACCAGATGCGCGTGCCGGTCCAGGCCAGCACCGGCACGCTCAGGGCGGCTGCGCCGAGCAGCAGACCCAGCCACCACAGGCGCTCGCCGGTGTGCAATTCAATGATCAAGGTCTGCAGGGTGCTGCTGCGCACATGCTCCGCGTACGCCAGCCACTGGCCGGTGCTCTGATCGATGTAACCCGCGCCCGCACGGGTGCGCAGGGTGTAGACATCCTCCGGGCTGTCCGGAAAGGGGAAAAGGAGTTGCTGCAGCTGGTGCAGGTCGACGCCTTGCAGGGCCGGCAGGCTGCCGACCGGAGCGGGTGGACCGCCGTCGACGGTGGCCTGATAGTCGGGCTCCACCTCTTCAGGCAACTGGATCCATTCAAAACGCACCGCGCCAAGCCACGCGCCGCTGAGTGCCGAGAACAGCAGACCCAGCAGCGCGAGCCGGCCGACACTGGCATGCAGGCGCTGCAGGCCACCCCCGCGCACCGGGTGCAGCAATTTGCGCCATCCCCCTGCGCCAGAGGCCAGCAGCCAGAGACCGCTCAGCGCGAGCAGCGCCAGCCATGCGGCCGTGAGGCCCACGGCGGCGCGGCCGGGATCATGCAGCAGGAAGGCACGATGCAGGTCCCGCATCCAGGTGAAAAACGCCGAGGGCTCGTAGGCGCCGAGGCGGGCGCCGGTGACCGGGTCCCAGCGTTCAGCCCCCGGCTCGCCGTCGACGGTGAAATAGATCACCACGGCGCCGGAGGGCAGGCGGTCGATTTGCTCCACGCCCGGATACACCGCCTGTACCCGGGCTGCCAGGTCGGCAATGCTCTGCTCGCCGGGTGCCGGCGTGTTGACCTGCAGGCGTTCGATGGCAGGCTGCAGGGACATGATCTCGCCGCTCACGGCGAGCACCACCACGAAGAGAGCACCGGCCAACGCCGGCAGCGAGTGCAGCGGACGACGCATGGGCAGCCGGGCCTAGAACGCGTAGCTCAGCGAGCGGACGTAGACGCGTCCGCCCACGGACTTGCCCGCGCCCTCGGTGGTGA
>JALREE010000223.1 GCA_023256835.1 Pseudomonadales bacterium
TCGCTGTTGATTCAGGAAGTCACCGGGCTGGACAGCACCTGGAGCGTGGTGCTCGCCGGCGGCTTCGTGGCGCTGTACACCATCATCGGCGGCATTGAAGCGGTGATCTGGACCGATGTGATCCAAACCATCGTCCTCATGCTCGGCGGTGTGCTGATGCTGGTGGTCATCGTGCAGGCGCTGCCCGGCGGGCTGGGGCAGGTGTTCGATGTGGCACGTGAGGCGAACAAGCTCAGTTTCGCCGACTGGAATCAGGGCGTGAGCACGCCGCTGACCTGGGACCTGTCGTTGCTGAGCAAGACTGGCACCATGATGCTGATTCTCGGACTCACCAACTGGCTCACGGAATACGGCGGCAATCAGAACGTGGTGCAGCGCTACATCGCCGCCCGCAGCGATGGCGAGGCGCGCAAGGCGGTGTGGGTGTGTGTGCTGGCGAGTCTGCCGATCTGGGCGTTCTACATGTTTCTGGGCACGGCCCTGTTCGTGTTCTATCAGCAGTTTCCGTCGGTCGAGGCCACTCAGATGCTGGACGGCACGCGCAAGGCCGAGGAGATCCTGCCCTGGTTCATCGTCAACGAGATGCCTGCCGGGCTCACCGGCATCGTGATCGCCGCCGCGCTCGCGGCGGCCATGTCGTCGCTGGACAGCAGCATCAACGCGATCTCCACCGTCGGCATCAACGACATCTATCGCCGCTTCCTGCGACGCGATGCCACGGATGCGCATTATCTGCGCGTGGCCTATTGGATCTCCACGCTGAGCAGTGTGCTGATGATCGCTGGTTCGCTGGCGATCCTGCGCGCCGACACCACGACACTGCAGGATTTTGGAACGATACTGGTGTCCTTGTTCGGTGGGGGTCTGTTCGGACTCTACGCCATCGCTTTCTGCACGGACAGGATTCGTGGCCTGTTGCCCTGGATCGGCATAGGGGCCACGTTGCTCTTTACCGGCTGGACCATTGCGCTCAGCAATGGCTGGCTGCCGGCGCCGGCGCCCTTCGATCTCTACTACACCACCATTCTCGCCAATGCCGTCATGGTCGTGGGCATTCTCCTTGCCTGGGGGCTGAAGCGCGCCATGAACAGGAATTGAATCCTCCTGTGCGGTGCGAGGTTTTCATATCGTCATCATTAGTTCTTTCAATTTATATGGCCGAATTGATCTGTTTAGCATATCGCCCGCTTCGAATTCACATCCAAGAGGACGATATCCATGGCACGCAAGACGTTTTCCCGCTCTCTCCCATTGCTCGCCGCGCTGACCATCGGCGCAGCGCCGCTGATGCTGGCCAATTCTGCATTCGCGCAAGGCGAGCCGCGCTCCACGCAATTCTGGTGGCCGGAACAGTTGAACCTGACCCCTTTGCGTCAGCACGGGGTGGAATCCAATCCGCTGGGTTCGGACTTTGACTATGCCGCCGCTTTCAGCGAACTCGACCTTGACGCTCTGAAGGCCGAGATCGAAGCGCTGATGACGCAGTCCCAGGACTGGTGGCCCGCCGACTACGGCCACTACGGTCCCTTCTTCATCCGCATGGCCTGGCACAGCGCCGGCACCTACCGCGTGGCCGATGGTCGCGGCGGTGCGGCAGGCGGCCAGCAGCGCTTCGAGCCGCTGAACAGCTGGCCCGACAACGCCAACCTCGACAAGGCCCGTCGTCTGCTGTGGCCGATCAAGCAGAAGTACGGCAACAGCATTTCCTGGGCAGACCTGATGGTGCTCACAGGCAACGTGGCGCTGGAGTCCATGGGCTTCCGCACCTTCGGTTTCGCGGGTGGTCGCACCGACGACTGGGAGCCGGATCTGGTGTTCTGGGGCCCGGAGGCCGAATTCATGGCCGACGAGCGACACAGTGGCGACCGTCAGTTGCAGAACCCCTTGGCCGCCGTGCAGATGGGCCTGATCTACGTGAACCCCGAAGGCCCGAATGGGGTACCCGACCCCTTGCTGGCTGCGCGCGACATTCGCGAGACCTTCGGCCGCATGGCCATGAACGACGAGGAAACCGTGGCGCTGATCGCTGGCGGTCACACCTTCGGCAAGGCCCACGGAGCCGCTGCGCCGACGGGCTGCGTGGGGGCTGAGCCCGCAGCGGCGGCCGTCGAGGAGCAGGGACTGGGCTGGACCAACACCTGTGGCACGGGCAATGGCGAAGACACGATCACCAGCGGCCTGGAAGGCGCCTGGACCATGAACCCGACGGCGTGGACCATGCAGTTCCTGCAGAATCTCTACGCCTACGAGTGGGTGCAGACACGCAGCCCGGCCGGCGCCGTGCAGTGGGTGCCCTCCGACGCGAGTGCCGCGAATCTGGTACCGGATGCGCACAACCCGAACGAGCGCCATGCGCCCATGATGCTGACCACCGACCTGGCGCTGCGATTCGACCCGGCCTATGGCGAGATCTCCCGTCGTTTCCTCGAGAATCCGGAAGAGTTCGAGCTGGCCTTCGCCAAGGCCTGGTTCAAGCTGACTCATCGTGACATGGGCCCGCGTGCCCGTTATCTCGGCGACGAAGTGCCGGAAGAAGTGCTGATCTGGCAGGACCCGGTGCCCGCCGTGGATCACCCGCTGGTCGATTCCGGTGACGTGGCCGAGCTGAAGGAAACCATCCTGGCGTCCGGTCTCACCGTGCCGGAGCTGGTGCGCACCGCCTGGGCGTCCGCTGCCTCGTTCCGTGGTACGGATCTGCGCGGTGGGGCCAATGGGGCCCGTGTGCGACTGGCGCCGCAGAAGGACTGGCCGGTCAACAACCCGCAGGAGCTGGAGCGTGTCCTGGAGCAGCTGGAAGAAATCCAGCAGAACTTCAACGAAGAGCAGTCCGGCGGCAAGCGCATCTCTCTGGCCGACACCATCGTGCTGGCGGGTGTCGCAGCGGTGGAGAAAGCCGCGGCGGATGCCGGTCACGAGGTGGACGTGCCGTTCACGCCGGGCCGTAACGACGCCACGGAAGCGCAAACCGATGCAGCGTCCTTCGCCGTGCTGGAGCCGACTGCCGATGGTTTCCGCAACTACTACGACGCCGACAACATGCGCTCACCGGCGGAGATGCTGGTGGATCGCGCGAATCTGCTGACCCTGACAGTGCCCGAGATGACTGTGCTGGTGGGCGGGCTGCGTGCGCTTGATGCCAATGCCGCGGGGGTTGACCACGGCATCTTCACCGATCGCCCCGGCACGCTGAGCAATGACTTCTTCGTCATTCTGCTCGACATGTCCGTCCAGTGGGCTCCGGCGGCGCAGGAAGGGATCTACGAAGGGCGTGATCGTGCCACTGGCACCGTGAAGTGGACGGCGACACCGGTCGACCTGGCGTTTGGCTCCAGCTCCGAGCTGCGTTCGATCGCCGAGGTCTATGCCTCTGAAGATGGTCGCGAGAAGTTCGTGCAGGACTTCGTGGCGGCCTGGAACAAGGTGATGATGCTGGATCGTTTCGACATCTGATCAACGGGGAGGCCGGCTCGCAGGAGCCGGCTGCTGTGACGGCGACGTGCCTGGCACGTCGCCGTTTTTTTTATTTCGAGAAACCTGCCGGCACCACGTTGAGCTCAATATCGAACACCGGCGGCACCAGGTAGTAGACCGCCACGACGATCAGCACTACAGAGATCAGGTTGACGATGAAGCCCACGCGCACCATTTCCGTGATGCGCAGTTTTCCAGTCGCGAAGATGATCGCATTGGGCGGTGTGCCCGCTGGGAGCATGAACCCGCAAGTGGCCGCCAGCGCGCAGGGGATCATCAGCGCGAACGGGTGAATCTCCAGCGTCAGTGCCAGGGAGGCGACCACCGGCAGGATCATGGTGGCGGTGGCCGTGTTCGAGGTGACCTCGGTGAGGAAGATGATCAGCAGTGTGGCGCTGGCGATGATCACCACCAGGTTCATGCCGTCGAGCACCGTCAGCTGCGAGCCCAGCCAGTTGGACAGACCGGTTTCGCGAAACCCGGCGGCGATGGCGAGACCGCCGCCGAACAGCAGTAGGATGCCCCAGGGAATCTCTTTCGAATCCTTCCACTCCAGAATGCGTCCGCCCCCGTTCGCGCGCGGCACGATGAACAGCGTCACCGCCGCCGCAATGGCGATCATGCCGTCACGCAGTTCCGGCACCAGGCCCGACCACAGGAATTCCCGGCTGATCCACAGAAAGGCAGCGCTGGCGAACACCGCGGCCACAACTGCTTCCTCGAAGCTGATGCGGCCCAGCTTCGCGCGTTCACTCGCGATCAGCGCCTTGCCGCCCGGGATGCCGCCGATGCGCATGGGGAAGGCGATGCGTCCCAGATACAGCCAGGTCGCCGCCAGCAGTGTGATGACCACTGGCACACCCACCAGCATCCACTCGGCGAAGCCGATCTCGACATCGAACAGCTCCCGCGCCTGCGCTGCCAGGATGATGTTGGGAGGCGTGCCGATCAGGGTGCCCAGACCGCCGATGGAACCGGCATAGCCCACGCCCAGGAGCAGGGCCTTCTCGAATACCGGGATGTCGACTGCCTCGGGCGTGCCCTGCAGCGCATCGGCCACCTGGGCGGTGATGGCCAGCGCCATCGGGATCATCATCATTACCGCTGCGGTGTTGGACACCCACATCGACAGGAATCCCGTCGCCAGCATGAAGCCCAGCAGGATGCGCTGGGTGCTGGTGCCCACGAAGGCGATGATGGCCAGCGCGATGCGGCGGTGCAGATGCCACTTCTCCATGGCGATGGCGATGAAGAAGCCTCCCAGGAACAGGAAGATAATGTCGTCGCCATAGGCCGAGGTGACGCTGGCATTGCTCAGGGCGCCCGTCATGGGCAGCAGCACGATGGGCAGCAGCGACGTGGCCGGGATGGGGATCGCCTCGGTGATCCACCAGATGGCTACCCACAGGGTCGTGGCCAGCACCGCGCGGGCTTCGAAGCTCAGGCCGGCGGGCGCGAAGAACAGCAGGGTCAGCATGAACAGGGTGGGGCCGAGACACAGGCCGATGCGCTGCGCCTGAGAGTAGGAGGTCTTCTTGTCTGTGTCTTCCATGGTCGCCGTCTTCTTGTTCTGGGGGCTGGAGCCGTGAAATGATGCCTTGAATGGTTTTGAAAGGACACCCGAATGAATGCTTTGTGGCGCCTTCCGGCGCGTGCCGCTCTCCTGTCAGCGTTTTGTCTGCTGGTCGCCTGCACTTCCTCACAGCCAGTGGTCTGGCAGTCCGTCCCCCCGCCTGCCCTCCTGACGCAGGACAATTTCATGGCGCTGGTGGATGCCGAGGCGGTCGATCCCGTCGTCGCCATGGCCCGGGTGTCACTGGCGGAATGTGCCGGCATGGGTGCGTTTGCACTGCAGGCGCAGGGGAGTGGCGTGGACATGATCCTGCAGGACGCCGCCGCGCAATTGCTGCAGCAGCTCACTGCCAGGGGCGCGAATGCCTATGCGGTGCAAGCGGTGGGGTGGGAGTCTGCGGCAGGGGAACCGCCGCCGTGGCGCGTACTGTTGCAGGTGCAGGCGCTGATCTGCTCCGCTTGAGGCTCAGCTGGTCTGAGTGCCTGCCACTAGGGCGCGCAGGGCAGTGAGCGAGGCATCCATGCCAGCCGCAATCAGCGGCTCCAGGGCATCGGGTTCGATCTGCGTGGTCCAGGCAAGTTCGCAGCCCGCCGGGTGCGGCAGCACCTGCAGGCTAGCGCGATGCACCGTGACCCGGGGGTTGTTGATCAGGCCGTATTCCAGTCGCATCGCGACCGGGTCCCGGCTCAGGATGCGCTCCTGCACCTCGCCCACGCCGGTCATCGTCATGGTGCGCACGTCGCCCAGCAGCGAGCATTGCGTGATGACCGGCACCCAGTCGATACGTGTCACATCGCCCACGATGGCCCAGACGACGGACGGCGCGGCGGCCAGGATCAGTTGTCGTTCGACGGCAATCACGACTTATTGCTGATCCGGGAAGCGTTCGGCCATGTTGCAGTCCTGTTCGGTGAAGTAAAGATCCCCGATGTGCTGGCCGTTGGCGAAGTCG
>JALREE010000332.1 GCA_023256835.1 Pseudomonadales bacterium
GGGCTTCGATGGCATGACCCTGTGCCGCCGTCTGCGCAGCGAGGGGCGCAGTGATGTGCCCGTGCTGATGCTCACCGCGCGCGATCAGCTGGAGGACAAGCTGGAAGGCTTCGCGGCCGGCGTCGATGACTATCTGGTGAAGCCCTTCTCGGTGAAGGAGCTGGAAGTGCGCCTGCTGGCCCTGCAGCGGCGCGGGCGGGCATCGACCTCCCAGGCCCTGGTGGTGGCCGACCTGCGCTATGACCCGCAGACCCTGAGCGCCACACGCGGCGGCCTCACCCTCGAACTCAACCCCATGCAGCGTCGCCTGCTGGAGCTGCTGATGAGCAATTCCCACCGCGTGGTGAGCCGCGAGGAGCTGGAGCACCACATCTGGGGCGATGCCCTGCCCGACAAGGACGTGCTGCGTACCCACATCTACACGCTGCGCACGATCATCGACAAGCCGTTCCCCCACAAGCTGCTGCAGACGGTTCATGGCACCGGCTATCGCCTGGCACTGGCCGAGGAGGGCGTCTGATGCGCAGAACCACCCTGAAGTTCCGGATCCTCGTGGCCCTGGTGCTCATTGTCAGCGTGACCAGCCTGATGTTTGCCAGTGGTGTCCTGTTCATCCGCTCGCAGCTGGAGGCCGTCATCTTCGGCGACATGGTGGCCGAGCAGATGCAGGTGCTGACTGCACAGCTGGACGACGGCTCCTATCACGGCGATGCCTTGTTCACCGGCTGGACCTTTCATTTCGGCGAAGCGGTCGCCTCCTTGCCCCAGGTCATCACCGATTTGGCACCGGGTTCCCACCACAGCGTGCTGGTGGGCGAGCAGCGCTTCCAGATCGAAGCCGGCACCTGGAACGGCAGCCCGGCCTATCTGATGTACGACGTCACGGAATGGGAGCGGCAGGAGCATGACGTGCTGCGGATGCTGCTCTACGGGCTGCTGCTGGTGCTGATCGTGGCCATCGGCATGGGCATGAGCGCCACCCGCGCCATTCTGGCGCCGGTGCAGAACCTCTCGCGCCGACTCACCCAGATCGAACCTGGGCAGACGAGTCCGCGCATCGCGGCCGACTATGCCGGCACCGAGATCGGGCAGATCGCGGCGTCCTTCGACAAATACCAGGAGCGTCTGGAGAAATTCGTCGAGCGTGAACGCTCCTTCACGGCGGCCGCCAGCCACGAGCTGCGCACGCCGCTGGCGGTGATGATGGGCGCGATCGACGTGCTGGGCGCCAGCGCGCAGACGCCATCCTCGCAGCGGGCGCTGGAGCGCATCAGCCGAGCCTGCGACGAGATGCTGGCCTTCATCGAGGCGACGCTGCTGCTGTCACGCGAGGAGAGTGGTCAGATCGACCAGGGCAGCCCCGCCGATGTGGAGCAACTGGTCGAGCGTTGTCTGGAAGATCAGAGTGCGCTCATCGCCGATCACGGACTCGAGATCCGCCGCGACTACCAGGGTGCGCCGGTGCTGCAGCAGCCGGCGAGTCTGGTGCAGATCACCATCAGCAATCTGTTGCGCAATGCCATCGAACACACCCGCGCGGGGCGCATCGAGATCGTGCTGCGCGAGAATCTGCTGGCGGTTCGCGACACGGGCGAGGGCATTCCGGCGGACAAGCTGGCGCTGGTGTTCGAGCGCAGCTACACCACCAAGGAGGGTGGCACGGGCCTGGGGCTGAATCTGGTGCGTCGCATCTGTGACCGCATGCACTGGCAGATCACGCTGGAGAGCGCGCCGGGC
>JALREE010000132.1 GCA_023256835.1 Pseudomonadales bacterium
GATGGCCGTGCCGCCGATCAGCACCAGCGGCACCGAGCGTGCCGGATTCTCGATCTCCCCGGTGATGTAGGTCGCGGCATTCCAGCCGGTGTAGGCATAGTTCACGTAGATCAGCGACACGGCGAAGGCACTGGAGAGCAGCAGGGCGCCATCGCCCGCGCCCGGCAGCAGGTGCACTGGCTGGGGCGTGTCCGTGCTGAGCGTCACCGCCGTGACGAAGAGGGCGATCAGCAGGATCTTGATGAGCGTGAACCAGTTCTGCAGGCCGCCACTGGCCTTGTGATCGCGCCCGTGCACGACGGTGATGACGAGCACCAGCAGCAGCGCGGCGAGCTGGCGGTTCACCGGCAGCAGATGGCCGACAGCGGAATCGAGATAGGCCGCAAAGGTCATGGCCGCCAGCGCCGTCGGCGCGGCAAAGCCCACGGTGAGCGAGACCCAGCCCGAGATGAAGCCCACGGCCGGGTGGTAGAGCTGACTCAGGAAATTGTATTCGCCGCCGGAGCGCGGCAGCCGGCTGGCCAGCTCCGCATAGGTGAGCGCGCCGCACAGGGCCAGCAGCCCGCCCACCAGCCAGAGCATGAGCAGGACGAAACTGGACTGGATGTCCAGGATCTGGAAGCCGATGCTGGTGAAGACGCCGGTGCCGACCATGTTGGCCACGACGACGGCGATGGCCGTGCCGGGGGAGTAACGGTGGCCCTCAGACATCCCGTTTCCCCTTGCCCACCACATAGACTTCCCGCGAGCGTGAGCGCGAGGCCTCGGGCTTGCGCACCACCACTTTCTCGAAATGCGGGCGCAGCACCTTCAGGTAGTCCTCATAGCCTTCGCCGTGAAACACCTTGGTCACGAAGTTGCCGCCGCTCTTGAGCACCTGCACGGCCATGTCCAGCGCCAGTTCCACCAGGTACATCGAGGCGGCCTGATCGGCGGCGTCCACGCCACTGATGTTGGGTGCCATGTCCGACATCACCAGGTCCACGCCGGCGCCAACGAGGGCGGCCATGATCTGGTCGAAGACGCCCTGCTCGGTGAAGTCGCCCTGAATGAAATGCACGTGGGGAATCGGGTCCATGGGCAGGATGTCGGAAGCGATCAGGCGGCCCTTGCTGCCCAGCAGCGGCGCGACCACCTGAGACCAGCCGCCCGGCGTGGAGCCGAGATCCAGCACCACCATGCCCGGGCGCACCAGGCGATCCTTGTCGATGAGTTCCAGCAGCTTGTAGCTGGCGCGGGAGCGATAGCCGTCGACCTGGGCCTTCTTCACCCAGGGGTCGTTGACGTGTTCTTCCATCCAGCGATGGCTGCTCTTGGAACGTGCCATCGGCCTCAGCCTTCGCGGGCGGCAGGTATCGCGCCGCTGCTGCTCATGGTGTGCCGCTTCCGGTTAAACAGTTGCGGCCGCCCAACTTGGCCTGTTTCAGCGACAGGTCGGCCCTCTCGATCAGCCGGTCGATAGTGTGCGTGCAGGAAGCACTGCTTGTTCTCCACAACCTGAGCCCCGCCGCTGCAATTGAGCAGCTCGAATCCGCCCACGCGTTCCAGGGCAATCCGGGTGATGGCGCGAATGGCATCGTCGTCGTCGACGTGCATGATGCGCCGCAGGGGGACAGGCACTGGCGGCGGGACGAGAGGAGTCGAGATACCGGTATTCCTGCGAAGACGTGAAAGAGCCTGATTTGCGGGCAATTCTAGTGTGCTGCGGCGGGGCCAGGCAAGCGCGGCGAGACAGGCCGCTGTGCATCGGCCTGTCTGCTCTGTGTACAATGCCGCCCATTCTGTCCCTTTGCCGGAGCCACCGGCCAGGTCTGCCCATGATCCGCATCACCGAACTCGCTCTGCCCCTGGGGCATGCCCCGGACGCCCTGCCTGCCGCCATTCTTAGGCTCCTCGGCATTCCCGCCGCCGACCTGCTCGACTTCACCGTGTTCAAGCGCAGCTATGACGCGCGCAAGAAGAACAGCGAGATCAGCTTCGTCTACATCCTCGACGTCGAGGTCCGCCACGAGGCAGCCGTGCTGGCGCGCCTCGCCGCCGACCGCCATGTCGGCCCGGCGCCGGACACGTCCTATCACCCCGTGGCTCACGCGCCGGCCGGGCTGCAGGAGCGTCCGCTGATCATCGGCTTCGGCCCCTGCGGCCTGTTCGCGGCCCTGCTGCTGGCGCAGATGGGGTTTCGTCCCATCGTGCTGGAGCGTGGCCGCGACGTGCGCCGACGCACCAAGGACACCTGGGCGCTGTGGCGCAAGAAGCAGCTCGACCCGGAATCCAACGTGCAGTTCGGCGAGGGCGGGGCGGGACTGTTCTCTGACGGCAAGCTTTACAGCCAGATCAAGGACCCGAAGTTCTACGGCCGCAAGGTCATGCAGGAATTCGTCAAGGCAGGCGCGCCAGCCGAGATTCTCTATGTCAGCAAACCCCACATCGGCACCTTCCGTCTGACCGGCGTGGTGTCGGCCATGCGTGAGCAGATCATCGCTCTGGGCGGCGAGGTGCGCTTCGAGAGCAGGGTGAGCGATCTGCTCATCGAGGACGGCCGCGTCGCCGGGGTGCAACTGGCTGACGGGGAAGTGCTGGCCAGCCGTCACGTGGTGCTGGCCCTTGGGCACAGTGCCCGCGACACCTTCCGCATGCTGCATGCGCGCGGCGTCTTCGTGGAGCCCAAGCCCTTCGCCATCGGCTTTCGCATCGAGCATCCGCAGTCGCTGATCGACAAGGCGCGCCTGGGCAAGTATGCCGGTCATTCGGAGCTCGGGGCGGCGGACTACAAGCTGGTGCACCATGCCTGCAACGGTCGGGCGGTCTACAGCTTCTGCATGTGCCCGGGCGGCACCGTGGTGGCAGCCACCTCGGAAGTCGGCCGTCTGGTCACCAATGGCATGAGCCAGTATTCCCGCAATGAGCGCAATGCCAACGCCGGCATCGTGGTGGGCATCAGCCCCGAACAGGATTTTCCCGATGGACCGCTGGCCGGAGTGGCCTTGCAGGAACGGCTGGAAGAGCAGGCCTTCGCGCTGGGAGGCGGCGATTACTGTGCCCCAGGGCAGCTGGTGGGCGACTTCCTGCGCCGGACTCCGTCGACGGCCCTGGGCAAGGTGCTGCCGTCCTACAAGCCGGGCGTGCGTCTGGGCGATCTGGCCGAGGCCCTGCCCGCCTTTGCCATCGAGGCCATCCGCGAGGCCCTGCCCGTGTTCGGGCGGCAGATTCAGGGCTTCGACCGCGACGACGCCGTGCTGACCGGCATTGAGACACGCACTTCCTCGCCGCTGCGCATCACGCGCGACCCGGTGAGTCTGCAGAGTCTGAACACCCGCGGCCTCTACCCCGCTGGCGAGGGCGCCGGCTATGCAGGTGGCATTCTCTCGGCCGGCGTCGACGGCATCCGGGTGGCCGAGGCGCTGGCCCGGGCGATGCTGGCGGAGCAGACCGGGGAGGGGCGCGCATGAAGCTGAGTCTGGACGAGCTGCGCAAGCTGCAGCAGAAGAAATACCGCGAGGAATTCGGGGCCTTCCTGGCCGAAGGCGAACATCTGGTCCTCGAGCTGCAGCGCGCCGCGGTGCAGCACGCCCCCCTGCGCGCGAGTCAGCTCTACGTGACACCCGCCTACGCCGACTGGGACAGTCCCCTGCCCAAGGTGTTGCTGACGGACAAGCAGATGCGCACCATCTGCGACACCCACACGCCCCAGGGCATCGTGGCCCTGGTGCCCCGCGATGCCCTGCTGCAGGACTGGTCCAGGCCACGTCCCGGCGAGCGTTGCGTCTACCTGCACGAGATCCAGGACCCCGGCAATCTGGGCAGCATCCTGCGCACCCTGGCCTGGTTCGGCGGCTTTCGCTGTCTGCTGGGGCCGAACAGCGTCGACCCGTTCAATCCCAAGACAGTGCGTGCCAGCATGGGCGCGCTGTTTCACGTGCCCCTGGAGCAGGATGTGCCGCTGGAATCCTTGCCGCGCAACCACGCGGCGCTGTCCTGTCTGGACCTGCAGGGAGAGCCGCTGACCAGTGCCGCCTTTGCGGCCAGCACCTGCCTGGTCTTCGGCAACGAGGCGCGCGGCCTGCCTCGCGCGCAGCTGGAGTCGCTCGGGGTGCGCCCCTTCCGCATCCCTGGAGGCGGGGCCATCGAATCGCTGAATCTTGCGGTGGCTGTGCAGATCTGCGCCTATGAATTGCGGCGCAGTTTCACGAATGGGTGGCAAGCGAGCGACTGAGTCTTGCCTTGAACTCGTTTGGTGGACTGAATGGCGCTTAGCCTAACCAGAAAGCGGCGTGCATCGACTAGTCCCCGAATGTATAAGTGCTGCAAACGAGTACCTAGCATTTTTATTAAATTTCAGCCAATTCAGCCTGCAGCACAAGGCGTCGTCGGGTGCCATTGACTTTGCCGGGGCGAGCGTTCATTTTGCCCCGCAGCCTCCCCGGCCCGCGTGGCGGACCGCCGGGTGCGGTGGCCCATTCAACGATTCGCTGGAGAGAAGACGATGCTGAGAAAGTCCCCCGGTACCCCAAATCCTGGTTCACGCCATCTGCTGCGTCGGGCGCTGGCCTGTGCCGTGCTCGCCGGTGTGTCCGGTCTGGCCCTGGCCCAGGGCGGCGCGCGCGGCCCCGAGGAGCATGCCGCCGTGCCCCCCGTGAACAATCTGCCGAATCCCTACGAGACCGTGCGCAACTGGAGCAATCCTCCGGCCGGCCGCACCTGGGGCTCGATCAGCGCCATCAACATCGACATCGACGGCCGTCACGTCTGGATCGGTGATCGCTGCGGCGCGAATTCCTGTGCCGGTTCCGATCTGGACCCGATCGTGAAACTGGACCCGGACGGCAATGTGGTCACCAGCTTCGGTGCAGGCCTGATCCTGTGGCCGCACGGCATGCACGTGGACCACGAGGGCAATGTCTGGGTGGTGGACGCGCGTGCGGCCAATGCCCGCGAACTCGAGGCCAACCCCTCCGCCGCCGGCAAGGGCAATACCGTGCTGAAGTTCAGCCCCGAGGGCGAACTGCTGCTGACGCTGGGGACGCCGGGCGAACTGGGCGACCCGCCCACCCATTTCACCGAGCCCAATGACGTGCTGGTGGCCCCCGATGGCAGCATCTTCGTGGCCGAGACCCACGGTGCCCAGTTCCAGGACGAGCCGGGCCCCGACTCCAAGAGCCGCATCTCCAAGTTCGCGCCCGATGGCACCTTCCTGATGAGCTTCGGCGAATGGGGCTTCGAGGACGGCCAGCTGCGCTCCCCGCACTCCCTGGCCATGGATTCCCAGGGTCGGCTGTTCGTGGCGGACCGCGGCAATCGCCGTATCCAGATCTTCGATCAGCAGGGCACTCACCTGGACACCTGGTACCAGTTCAGCCGCATCAGCGGGCTGTTCATCGACGCCAATGACATGCTCTATGCCATCGACTCCGAGTCCGACCCGAACTACAACCCGGGCTGGCGCAAGGGCTTGCGCGTGGGCAGTGCCCGCACGGGCGAGGTGCTCTACTTCGTGCCGGAACACGTGTCCGAGCGCGCCTCGGGCATGGGGGGCTACGGCTCCATGGGCGAGGGGGTCACGGTGGATCGTGACGGCAATGTCTACGCCGGTGAAGTCGGGCCGATCCAGGGCATCACCAAGTTCATTCCGCGCTTGATCGACTGAGAGGCTATGCCTGTGGCCGAGCTGCACTTCTACACCAACCCCCAGTCGCGCGGCCGGATCGTGCGCTGGATGCTGGAAGAGACGGGTCTGGACTACGACACCACAGTGCTGGAGTACGGCACGTCCATGAAGAGTGCGGCCTACCTAGCCATCAATCCCATGGGGAAGGTGCCTGCCATCGTCGACAAGGGCACCGTGGTGACGGAGGCAGCGGCGATCTGTGCCTATCTGGCCGATCTGTGTGCCCCGGGGGTGCTGGCGCCTGCGGTCGCTGACCCGGCGCGGGGCACCTATTACCGCTGGCTGTTTTACGGTGCCGGCCCGCTGGAGATGGCAGTGACCGCCAGGGCCCTGGGCTGGGAAGTGCCGCCCGAACGTCAGGGCATGGTCGGTTTTGGCAGTCATGGCACGGTGCTCGACGTTCTGGAGAGAGCCGTGTCCGGCGGCCCATGGTTGTGTGGTGAGCAGTTCACCGCGGCGGATGTGTACACGGGTTCCGGTCTGGTCTGGGGCCTGCAGTTTGGCACTGTGGAGCAACGTCCGGCCTTCGTGGACTACGCGGCGCGCCTGGTGGCGCGTCCTGCGGCGAAGAGGGCGCAAGCCCTGGACGACGCGCTGTTGAACGGTCGTTGACACAAACCGTGACATTCTTGATTTAAGTCATGGCGGCGGGCGGTGGGCTGCCTAAACTCGCCGCCATGAACTCGCAAATTCCATGCATACAGGACCACACCCTCGAAGCGGCCAACACCGCGTCGCTGCTGTGCTCCGACGACATCGCCGAACTGCTCCGCAAGTACGACCGCTCGGGGCCACGCTACACCTCCTATCCACCGGCCACGCAGTTCCGCGCCACCGGCGCCGAGGATTACCTGGACGCGCTGGCGCAGGCGCGCCCGGAAGACCCGGTCTCGGTCTACATCCACATTCCCTTCTGTCGTTCGCCCTGCTACTACTGCGGCTGCAACAAGATCGTCACGCGCAATCGGGATGCGGTGCGGCAGTACCTGAATCACCTGCACAAGGAAATGGCCCTGCTGCGGCTGCAGAGTGCCACCTACAGGCGACCGGTCACCCAGTTGCATCTGGGCGGTGGCACGCCCACGTTCCTGGACAATGCCGAGCTGACCGAGCTGGTGCATTACACCTCGCAGTATTTCAACCTGGTGCGCGCAGACTCGCGGGACTATTCCATCGAGATCGACCCGCGCACCGTGGATCGCGCCCGCATCGAACTGATCCGCGGGCTGGGCTTCAACCGGCTGAGCCTGGGTATCCAGGATTTCGACCCGGCGGTGCAGGCGGCCATCAATCGCGTGCAGTCGGTGGAAGAAATCCGCGAGCTCGTGGGCCATATCCGCACGCGCGGCTTCAGCTCGCTGAACTTCGACCTGATCTACGGCCTGCCGCTGCAGACGCTGGAGTCCATCCACCACACGCTGGCCCAGGTCATCGCGCTGTCGCCCGATCGCATCAGCTACTACAACTATGCTCATCTGCCCGAGCGGTTTCCGGCACAGAAGGCCATCCGCACGGAAGACCTGCCGGCACCTGCCAGCAAGCTGCAGATGCTGACGCTGATCATCGAGACGCTGACTGCCGCGGGCTACCGCCACATCGGCATGGATCATTTCGTGAAGGCGGATGATTCGCTGGCGCGGGCCCAGGACGAGGGGCGGCTGTGCCGCAACTTCCAGGGCTATTCCATCAGCAAGGCACAGGATCTGATCGGTGTGGGGGTGTCCTCCATCAGCAGTGTCGGCGACGTCTTCGCGCAGAATGCGGTGCAGCTGGACAATTACTACCGGGCGCTGGATGCGAACCAGCTGCCCATCGAGAAGGGCGTGGTGTCTTCGGACGAAGACCTGCTGCGTCGTGACATCATCCAGCAACTGGCCTGCTATCGCGCGCTGGACATCGCGAAGCTGGAAGCGCATTACCACCTGCAGTTCACCGAGCATTTCAAGGATGCGCTGCCGGCCCTGCGGCAGTTCGAGCAGGACGGGCTGCTGGAACGCGATGGCTGGAAACGCCTGCGGGTCAGCGACCGGGGCAGCCTGTTGCTGCGCAATATCTGCATGGTGTTCGATGCCTATCTGCAAAATCCGGGAGTAGTGAAGTCACTCTTTTCACGTGCGATCTGACATCCACGGGTCCCCTGCGGCCATCACGTCGGGCGCAATGTCTGCGACGGGCCTTGCCGTGAGCAACGATTTGACTACAATGCCGTCAAACCCAGCTCCCGTTGACGAAGGCGTCTTCCCCGTGAAATCCACTGCTACTGAATTGCATGGCATCGCCAGAGACGTATCCCACCCCAGGTCCTGCCACGCCAATCCGTCTGTCTCCTGCGGCGATTGTCGCCTGGGAGAGTTGTGCCTTCCGATCGCCCTGGATGCATCGGAAATCACGCATCTTGACGAGATCGTCAAGCGCGGCCGGGCGCTGAACAAGGGCGACTACCTCTATCGCGAAGGCGATGAGTTCACCTCGATCTTCGCCATCCGGGCGGGCAGCTTCAAGACCTTCAAGACCACTGTCGATGGGCAGGAGCAGGTCACCGGCCTCTATCTTCCCGGTGAGATCGTGGGCATGGACGGCATCAGCAGCAATCGTCACGGCAGTTCGGCGGTGGCGCTGGAAACCGGTTCCTTCTGCGAGATCCCCTTCCACCAGCTCGAAGAGCTCAGTGCCCGCATTCCCTCCCTGCAGGGCCGCTTCTTCCGCCTGATGGGGCAGGAGATCGTCAAGGATCAGCAGATGCTGACCCTGGTCAGCAGCAACGCAGCCGAAGAGCGCGTCGCCGCCCTCCTGTTGAGCATCTCCAGCCGCAATCACCGTCGCAAGCTCTCCTCCACCCAGTTCCGTCTGGCCATGACGCGTGCCGACATCGGCAGCTATCTCGGCGTCACGCTTGAGACGGTATCGCGCGTCTTCAGCCGCCTGCAGAAACATAACATCGTCAAGGTCGACAACAAGGAAATCGAAGTCATCGACATGCCCGCTCTGAAGGCACTTGCCAAGGTCAATGTGGCTGGCTGCTGAGTTGGCAATCACTGATTGTCTGATTTAGATCAAGGGAACACGACCGCGTCTGCAGTAATCTTCTCATCACTGATCTACGGAAATGGGTAGCAGCAAGAAGTAGAGCAGTACTCGTAAATGCAGTCGCAGTAACGCAGTAAATCGTAAATGGGAAAATTGAAGTCGGTCGTCTAGTAGACTGAGGCCGAAACAAGACGAGAGCATCTTGTTTCGGCCTTTTTTTCGTCCGCGTTTTCTGCCCTGGCACGCCTTCAGGTTACACTCCCGGTCATTGCATCCCTCGTGACGGCAGGAGTCCGGTGTCCGAGATGACCTGACCGGCATCGGATTGGTTGTCGGACAGGGACTTCCACAGCCCCCAGTTGACGACGGTGGCGGGCAGGCCGAGGTTGCGCCGGGCGTAGGCGAAGGTGTCCAGGAAGGCGCTCGTGGCCGTGTAATGCGCCAGCCAGCGCGATCCGAGAAGGCCCGAGATCGAGGAGAACAGCACGAAGTGGCTCACCGGCGAGGTCAGCGACAGCTCATGCAGGATGCGAAGCGCATCGAGCTTCGGCGCGAACATGGCGCTGACGTCGGCAT
>JALREE010000221.1 GCA_023256835.1 Pseudomonadales bacterium
TCGCCGCCTGGGAGCGGCACATGAGCAAGTACTACGCGCCCAAGAACTTCAACTTCTGGTACTTCTTCGGCGTCTTGTCTCTGGTCGTCCTGGTCATGCAGCTGCTGACCGGCATCTGGCTGACAATGAACTACACCAACAGCGCCGAGGCGGCCTTCGCATCCGTCGAGTACATCATGCGCGACGTCGAGTGGGGCTGGCTGCTGCGCTATCTGCACTCCACCGGCGCATCGGCCTTTTTCATCGTTGTCTATCTGCACATGTTCCGTGGATTGATGTACGGCTCCTACAAGAAGCCGCGTGAGCTGGTGTGGGTGTTCGGCATGGCCATCTACCTCGTGCTCGTGATCGAGGGCTTCATGGGCTATGTACTTCCCTGGGGGCAGATGTCCTACTGGGGTGCGAACGTGATTGTGTCACTGGTGGGGGCGATTCCCGTCATCGGTGAGGACCTGCTGGTCTGGGTGCGCGGTGATTACCTGATCTCCGGCGCCACCCTGAACCGCTTCTTTGCGCTGCACGTCGTTGCACTGCCGATCGTGTTGCTCGCCCTGGTGGTGCTGCACCTGCTGGCCCTGCACGAAGTGGGTTCCAACAACCCCGATGGCATCGAGATCAAGAAGAACAAGGGGCCGGATGGCATTCCGCTAGACGGCGTGCCCTTCCACCCTTACTACACCGTGCATGACCTCGTGGGCATCACCGTGTTCCTGTTCGTATTCTGCTTCGTTGTATTCTTCGTTCCGGAAATGGGCGGTTACTTCCTGGAACACGCCAACTTCCAGGAAGCGGATCCGCTGAAGACTCCGGAACACGTCCCGCCAGTGTGGTACTACACGCCTTTCTACTCCATGCTGCGTGCCGTGACCGTTCCACTGTTCGGCATCGATGCGAAGTTCTGGGGGCTGATCGTGATGTTCGGTGCCATCGCCATTCTGTTCGTCGTGCCCTGGCTCGACCGCAGCCCAGTCAAGTCCATTCGCTACAAGGGCTGGGGCAGTCGCATTGCGCTGCTGGCCTTCACGGTTTCCTTCATCATCCTGGGTGTACTCGGCACCATGTCTGTCAGCCCGGCTCGCACATTCCTGGCGCAGATCATGACCGTGGTCTACTTCGGCTTCTTCGTCCTGATGCCCTGGTATACCTCCAAGGAACAGACCTTCCCGGAGCCGACTCGCGTGACTGGTCGCTGGATCACCTGGAAGCAGCTGGTCATCAGCATAGGTCTGCTGGCTGCGCTGGTGTTCCTGCCCCTGAAGGCTGTCGGCGCGGAATCCAATGTGCCGCTCGATCACGTGGAAGTGGACGTGCGTGATCAGGACTCCCTGCAGAACGGCTTCAAGTACTACATGAACTACTGCGTGGCCTGTCACTCCTTGCAGTACGCCCGTTACGAGCGCACTGCCATGGACCTTGGCATTCCGACAGACGTGATCCTCGAGAACGTGATCTTCAACGACCACCAGATCGGTGATCTCATGGAGAACGCGATGTCCACCGACAATGCCAAGAACTGGTTCGGTGCCCCGCCCCCCGATCTCACGCTGATCGGTCGTGTGCGCAGTCCGGAGTGGCTCTACACGTACCTGCGCACCTTCTATGCTGATCCGTCCCGTCCCTGGGGTGTGAACAACGTGGTGTTCCCGAACGTGGGTATGCCGAATGTGCTGCATGAGCTGCAGGGGGATGTCGTGTGTGCTGGTGGTGACGTGGCTCACTGCGAGCCTGAGCATGTGGAAGGCACTGGCAGCATGTCGCCCGAGGAGTTCGACCGTACAGTGGCTGACATCGTGAACTTCCTTTACTACATCGGCGAACCGATGCGTGCGCAGCGCGAGTACATGGGCTTCTTTGTTCTTGGGTTCCTCGCGATTCTGTTGGTGTTCGTGACACTGCTGAACCGCGAATACTGGAAGAAGATTCACTGATCCGGGTTTCATGTCCCGGTCGATCCAAGAGCTGAGGTTTTAGATGGGTGTAGTCGCTAAGCGTTCTTCAATGACGTTCTACTCGGACGGTGCCAGTCAGTACAGTCACCGTGTGCGGATCGTTCTGGCCGAAAAAGGGGTCACTGTCGAGACAATCGATGTGGACCCCGACAAGAAGCCGGAAGACCTCTCGTCATTGAACCCCTACAACACCTTGCCGACGCTGGTGGATCGTGATCTGGTGCTGTACGAAGCCAATATCATGATGGAGTACCTGGATGAGCGGTTCCCTCACCCGCCGCTCTTCCCGGTCTATCCTGTGGCACGTGCGCAAAGCCGTCTCTGGATGTACCGTATCCAGCGCGACTGGTGCTCACTTGTCGATTTCATCATGGCAGGCAAGGGCTCTGCGGCGGAACTGGACAAGGCGCGCAAGGAATTGCGTGAGAGTCTGGTGTCGATTGCGCCGATCTTTGCCGAAAAGCCCTTTTTCATGAGTGATGAATTCACCATCGTCGATTGCTGTGTCACGCCCATTCTGTGGCGCCTCCCCGCCATGGGCATCGAACTCGCTGAGACCAAGGCTCTGCAGCCTTTGCTGGAGTACCGTGCGCGCTTGTTCACCCGTGACTCCGTGCGCGCAAGCCTCTCGGAACAGGAAAGGGAAATGCTTTGAATGAGCGAGGGCACGTCCATGCTGAATGATGCCCCGTCCGTTCATTGCCCCTCATGGTGCAAGGTATGACCATGACCTCCAGCCGTCCCTACATCATCCGGGCACTCTACGAGTGGATTCTGGAAAACTCCTGTACTCCTTACATCCTGGTCAATGCCTACGGGCAAGGCGTCCAGGTGCCACAGGAACACGTCAAGGATGGTCAGATCATTCTCAATATCGCGCCAGCCGCAGTGCAGGGGCTCTTGATCAGGGATGATGCTCTTGAGTTCAACGGGCGCTTTGCCGGCATTCCCACTCCAGTGTACGTGCCGATTGGCGCGGTGATGGGGATCTATGCCCGGGAGAATGGTCAAGGGATGGTGTTCGATCCGGAGAAGCCGCAACCGCCAACGCCGCGTGCGCCTGCTGCCGTGGTGGATTCAGGGGCCGGCAAGGCTGCCAAGGGCAAGCCTGCCAAACCTTCCTTGCGAGTCGTGAAGTAGGCTGCCGGGCACGGCAGCCATTCCAGATGTCCCGCGTCAGATGTACTCGAAGACTTTCACGACACGTGACACGCCAGCCACGTTGCGTGCCAGCAGAGCGGCACGGTCGCCTTCCGCCTGTGACACCATTCCCATGAGATAGACCACGCTGTTTTCGGTGATCACGCGGATTCTCCCCGAGGGGACGTCACTGTTGGCAGCCATCTGTGTGCGCACCTTGGTGCTGATCCAGCTGTCGTTGGTCCGTGCGAGCATGGTGGTCTGGCCTGCTACCTCGAGCTCGTTATGCACTCGGCGCACCTGGGTGCTGGCCTCGGCCGCAATCTGCCCTGCGCGGATCTTCAGGGCCTCCGACTGCACCTGTCCGACCAGCAGGACGACGCCGTTGTGGCTGATGACGTTGAAGTGCGCGTCGCGGAAGGCTGGTTCCATGGACTTCATGTTGACTTCAACCTTGGTCTCGATGGATTCGTCCTCGACGATGGTTCCGGCAGTGCGCACACCGGGTTCTTCGTGCAGACCATTCTCATCGGTCGTTGCCACCAGGATCGAGGTGCATCCTGCGTTGAGAACGAGGCAGGCTGCCAACAACAGTTTCTGTATATTCACGATTCATCCTCTCCAAAAATTTGAATGTCTATCAGGTCACACAGACTGTGAAGGACCAGCAGATGCACTTCCTGTATTCGGGCGACCGACTGAGCGGGCACGCGAATCTCGATGTCCTGCTCACCCATCAGATCGGCCACATCGCCTCCATCGCGCCCTGTGAGTGCCACGGTGCGCAGCCCCCTGCTGCGGGCAAGCTTGACGGCCTCGGCCACACTGCGCGAGTTGCCGGTGGCGGATATGGCCAGCAGGACATCGTTCTCCTGGCCGAGCACGCGCAATTGCTGCGCGAACACTTCCCTGTAGGTCAGGTCGTTCGCGATGGAAGTCAGTGTCTGCGTGTCGGCATTCAGGGCCAGCGCCGGCAGACCCGGGCGCTCACGCTCGAAGCGATTGAGCAGGGTCGAAGCAAAATACTGCGCGAGTCCGCCCGAGCCCGCAGTGCCGCAACAAAGCACCTTGCCACCCGCGAGAAGAGCGCGGGCCATGAGTTCACCGGCATCTGCCACCACCGGCGCCAACGTGGTCGCCGCCCCTTGCTTGGTTGCAATACTGTGATTGAAGTGCTGTGAAACCCGTGTCTGCAGATCCATGTAGTGCAGTTGCCGCTCTTGAGTATCGACCGGCATTCTACTTCAAATTCATGAACTGTCCACGAAAGGCTGACCTGGCCCTGAACGGACTTCGTCAATCCGGCAGAGTGAATGCTGCCGGAATCCAGTCAAACTGCAGCGCACCAGAGCGCGCGTCGCGGGAGATGCCCAGCACGTCGAAGCGACAGGGGAGTTGCTCGCGCAAGCCGCTGCGCAAGAGAAACACCTGTGCCGCTCTCTGCAGCTTGCGCTGTTTGCGCCAGTCCACCGTGGCGCAGGCATTGCCATGACTGTTGCTGCGCCGAAAGCGAACCTCGACGAAGACAAGGGTGTTCCTGTCGCGCATGATCAGATCGATCTCGCCCAGCTTGCACTGGAAATTGCGCTGGAGCAGGGTCATTCCCTGATGCGAGAGATAGCGCGCGGCATGCCGCTCAAGCTGCATGCCAAGGGCACGCTTGCCGGGATATTCGCGACTGGACATGGGGCAACACTCACTGGTGCGGGCTTACCAGGAGTATAGGCAGGAATCACTCGTTCAGCAGGCTGGCAGCGCCATTGATGACCACCGCATTAAGCAGTTCCCGGCGCACACTGCCATCCGGCTGCATGCTCAGGGTGCCGGTGGCGCCGTCGAGTCGAGTGTAGGGAAATGCATGCATCTGCAGCATGCGCAGATGCAGTCGATACGCGTCGACGCCCATGCCACGCAGGCGCTGCACGGGGCCGGAGGCACTGGTCCATGTGCTGTCGGCAGCGCTCTTCAGCGGGTCGGACTGTTCCAGAATCCACGGCGCATCATTGAAGATGATGCCGTTCAGGTCCTGATTCGCCGCCGCATTGCTGCCACCGTCGTAAATCGATGGCATGGCATAGACCGGCACGTCGCCCGCGTAATTGATGGAAAGCGTCGGCATGATCTGCCGCCCTTCCGCCGGGTTGGCCAGCAGGAAGATGAAGTCCACATCCTGACGTCGGCGTGGCACGAATTCGATGCTGCTGCGCGGAATCAGACTGCGGATCTGCTCCGCCCTTGCCTCGCTGGCATCGATGCTGAAAATGCGCTTCACCACCGGAGAATAGTCCCTTGCCTCGGTGAAGTTGTCGATCGACACAACTCGCCCTCCCAGTGAGTTCCAGTAGGAAACGAAAGTGTCCTGGATGCGCAGATACTCCTCGCCCGCCGGTGTCAGCACGGCCGCATTGCGGTGGCCGGCGGCCCAGGCCGTCTGCGCAGCCTGCTGGATCTCGTCCTCAGGCGCCAGGCCGAACTGATAGAGATCCTGAAGATAGGGTGTGCCGGGGTCGCCATAATTCAATGCGAGCGTGGTGACAGGCATGGGTCTGCCCGAGCGTTGCATGCGTCTGACGGCATCCTTGAGCACCGGGCCGATGATGAGCTTGATGCCGTCGTCCACGGCCTGATCGTAGAACACCAGCACGTCTGTCCTGAAGCTGGTGTCATAGATGCGGACACGTGGCACTTCGCGACCGCGCGCGAGATCCTCGTAGTAGGCACTCATGAATCCTTCGCTGATGGCCTTGCCCAATGGCTCCTGTATGGGCAGCACCAGGGCGATTTCCGCGGGTCTTGTCTCCCATAGTTCGTACAGCATCGACAAGGCGTCCGGCAGATTGCTCGCTGCGGAGTGCTGAGCCCAGATGTTGCGCCACTGGTCGATCGCATCGAGCTGGTCCTGGATGTTGTGCTGCGTTCCGTTGCTCAGGCGCTGCAGTTCCAGCCAGCCACGCAGCTCGTAGGAGTCAGTGCTGCTGCCGGCATTGAGCTGCGCAAGGTTGGCCCTGGAGAGGGTGGCCCAGATCGCATTGTGATTCTCCCGCTGGGCCTCGCCACTGAGCATGGGGGCCAGTTGTATTCTCTCGCGCAGAGCACTCATGGGCTCGTCGGCCAGTTCCAGTGCCTTGGCGCGCAGCGAACGCAGCGCAATCTGCGAGTCCTGACTCTGATTGGCCGCATCGGTAGAAGGTGCTCCATCGAGACGACGCAATGCAGCTCTGGCATCACCTCGGATCAGGGCCACTTCTGCAGCAAGCAGTGCATGGCGCATGCGCAGGTTGCTGGGCAGGTCCCCGTCCTCTTCCAGAGCGTCCAGAAGTTGGGCGGCATCCTCGGTGAATCCGGAGTCAAGCTGCAGACGCGCGGCATCCAGGTACAGGGATTCGGCGAGGGGCGAGGCGCTGCGTCGTGCCTGCACCAGAATGCCGTCCACTGCGCTCAGCTGCGGCGTCTTCTCGACTTCCTGCGCGGGGACGACCGGCGCCTGGGGAGCCGAGCTGCTGCAGGACAGCAGTGCCGGCACCAGCAGGCTCAGCAGGACATGTCGTGCGCGTGGAAACGAAGCTTTGGGATTCATAGATGATGGGCAGCGGGGGACAAGTCGGCCGAAGCTTATTACAGTTGCTCTAGAGCGGCAATGTGCCGCGGTATCTGAGCCGGGGCAGGGCTGTGTATACTGCGTGCCCGTTCGCTCCTCGGGGTCTGCCCGCAAAGAGATGTCATGACTGCAACCCACGCGCCCGCCGGTGTGCTCTACATCGTGGCTACGCCAATCGGCAACCTTGGCGACATGAGCATGCGCGCCATCGAGATCCTGAACTCCGTCGACCTGATTGCAGCGGAAGATACGCGCCACAGCGCCCGCCTTCTGCAGCATTTCGGCATACAGACGCGCATGGCGTCCTATCATGATTTCAGCGACGACACGCGCGTCGATCAGCTCTTGCGCAGCTTGCTGGAAGGCCAGTCGATCGCGCTGATTTCCGATGCGGGCACCCCGCTGATTTCAGATCCAGGCTACCGGCTGGTCAGCCTCGTGCGTGCGCGCGGCCTGCGCGTGGTGCCTGTGCCCGGAGTCTGTGCCGCCATCGCAGCACTGTCCGCGGCAGGCATTCCCAGCGACCGGTTCACCTTCGAGGGATTCCCGCCGGCGAAGCAGGCTGCGCGTCTGAAACTGTTCGAATCGCTGCAGAGCGAAGCTCGCACACTCGTGTTCTACGAGTCCCCCCATCGCATCCTGGAGTGTGTGGATGACATGGCGCAGGCCTTCGGCAGCGAGCGACCGGCCGTCATCGCGCGTGAGTTGACCAAGACCTTCGAGACCATTCACGGCGATACCCTAAGCGGCTTGCAGCAATGGCTGCGCGCGGATGCCAATCAGCAGCGCGGGGAATTCGTGATACTGCTGCACGGGGCGGAAGAGTCCCCGCATGACGACGTGCCGCCCGAGGCACGACGGGTGCTCAGCGTGCTGCTGGAGGAATTGTCCGTCAAGCAGGCCTCTGCGCTGGCCTCCCGCCTGACCGGGGTGAAGAAGAATCTGCTGTACGCGCTTGCGCTGGAAGCCGCTGGCAGTGCAAAGGATTCGCCCTCCCGCGCTGAGTGATCAGGGCTTGCGTACCCACTGTCCTGGCGCTGACTCCACGAAG
Source organism: Pseudomonadales bacterium (assembly GCA_023256835.1). Classification (GTDB taxonomy): domain Bacteria; phylum Pseudomonadota; class Gammaproteobacteria; order Pseudomonadales; family Pseudohongiellaceae; genus UBA5078. The sequence continues at coordinate 7,739 of JALREE010000221.1, forward strand.
TGACCTGAGCGTGTGGCCTCGAAGGCACGTTCGAAAGCCAGCTTGGCTACCTCTGCCACCGGAATGCCATTGCTCGTCGCAATCTGCTCGTAGCGAGCGCGACGCTGCGCATTGACGCTTTCCACCAGCGCTGCCACATCGGCAGGCACACTGCTCTGGACGAGGCCGATGTAGCCGTCCTGTTTCTCACCGATCTGACCGGCGGCCTTGGCTTCTTCCAGGGTAGCTGCCAGCGCACCCTGACTCAGAAGCAACAGGGACAGCATGGCGAACGAGAGGATTCGAGTGAATCGATTCATGGGAGTCTCCTGTCAGAACAAGCCGCTGTCGGCACTGAAGATATCATCGAGTTCCTGCTCGACCTTCACGCGAATCTCGTGTTCGATGCGGACGTTGAGGTTGATGGTGATGGGTTCCGACGGCATTGCCACCTGCACGGTCGGGGTGCAGGCCTGCAGGAGCGTCAAACCTGTCAGTAGCAGAGTCAGGGTTCGCGAGGTCATGGGCATTCCGTCAAGGCTGTTGATCCATTCATGGCTGCACTATAGCAGAGCTGGATGAACGCAAGCTTAAGCTCGCTCCAGACAGTGCCCATGGCAGGGGATGTGCACTGTCGTCTGTCAACGAGCACGCAGATGCGCTTCCACGGCCTCGGTGACGGAACGGCCGGCCTGCAGGCTGCGCAGCAGCGAGGGAATGTTGTCGCTGATGTTCAGATTCAGGTTGATACGCTGCTGCGGATTGTTGTCCGGATTCACGCCCTGCATCTGCACGCCGAGCGCCAGTTCCCCATCGGGCAGATAGTTCACGCTGGCGCTCAGCGCATCGTAGCGGTAATTGCTCAGCGTGGTGTTGACGAAGTCGACCGCTGCATTGCCGCTGCCCGCGCCCCCTTCATAGCGGATGCTGCCCCCCGGTGACTCCGCGTGCAGTGCGCCCGCCGTGACGGTGAGGCCAGTCGCCTCCAGGCGCACGGGCAGGGTTCCGGAAAGCAGACCCGTGGCCTGCACGCCCTCGTAGGCGCCAAGCGCCAGAATGCGCTCGACATCGATCCGTTCCATTTGCAGCTCGAGCATGCCTTCGCCGCGATCGAGGGCCAGTTCGCCGCCGTCCGACATGACGCGGCCACCAAACACTTCCAGCGAGAGGCCGGTGACTTGCAGGCGCCTTGCCGCCACGTCGAGCGCGATGTCGGCCTTGACGTTCTGCAGGGGGACGCCAGGGTCCACTCTGTCGATGGAAAGCGCTGCCACGCCAGTGCTGCGCAGGCTGTTGTCGTCAAACACGCCCCGAAACTGCGTGCTCAGGCCTGCGATCGCCGTATCGCCCACGAAGCCACCGAGTCCGTCCAGCTGGATGTCAATCGGCCCCGATACCTGGAGGCTGCCTGTCACGTTGCGGCTGATGTCCAGCTCGGCCTGCGCTGCGATACTGCCGGCAAGAATGTCTCCGGGCAGTCCCGCCGCCTGCAGCAGGGCGCTGAGTCTGGCGTTGTCCGCGTCGAAGCGGGTATCGGGCAGTCGCACCCGGGCGCGTCCCTGGACTGTCGTGGAGTCGAAGCTCAGATCAGCATTCAGGGACAGCCGCTCGCCAAGCTGCAGGGTGCTGAGGCCCGTCAGGAGGGTGCCGTCCCAGCCAAGCGTGGCGCTCAGGGTGGGAACCGGCAAGGCATAGGGCAGGGTGAGGCCTTGCACTTCGTCCAGGCGCACAGCGGTCTCCAGTTGTGCCAGACGCAGAGGCGAGAACTCCCCGGAGGCGCGCAGGCTTGAGAGAGTCACCCGCGCACTGAGTTCCCGCTCGTCCATGCGCACTTGCGGCAGATGCAGGACAAGCTGCGGAGTGTCGAACTCCCAGTGGCGGGTCGCCCACACCAGGGTGCCGTGGGTCTCCGCCCAGATCTGCGTCGGCATCACCCCGCCGGGCAGCGCCAGCTCAGGCAGTGCCGCCGATAGTGACGGACCAGACGAGGACTTGAGTCCGCCTGTCAGAGCCTGGGCGAAGCGGCACTCCCCCCGAGGCTGGCACTCGCCCTCCAGGCTCAGTGCGTCCAGGCTCCAGTCGAGACTGGCCCCCTGCAGGGTCCAAGTGCCGCGCGTTGGTTGCGCAGTCAGCGCCAGTGGCACCGGCATGTCGGCCTCCTGCGGCAGCGTGACTTGGACACGCAGCTCCAGATCACCCGTCATGTTCACAGGGCGATTGCTGACGATGCGGCTGGACTCCAGTGCCTCGTTCAAGAGCGCCAGAGACGTCTGTACGTTGCCATCGAGCAACAGTCCGCCATCTGTTTCATGGGCAGTCAGGTCTGCGCGCAGCACCTGCTGCATCCCGCTTTGAAGCAGCAGGCTTGCGGTCTGCGCAGCAGGGCTGGAGCTCTGCTCGAGAAGGCTTATTTCTGGAATGAAGTGGCTGGAAACGAAGTGCTCGTCGTGCCAGTTGCTGCGCAAGGCCAGCAGCAAGTCGCCTGCACGCCATTGCGCGTGGAATTCGCGCTCGTCCTTGCGGGCGTTGAGGCTGCTTTCCAGCGCCCATGGCGCGATGTGGAGTGTGGCGATGTCCGCAGAGAATGCAGGCAAGGCTTGCAGCATGGCGAATGCTGCCACGGCCTTCTCGGAACTCGGCATGGCGGCGGCTTGCGTGCTTTCGGGCAGGTGCAGGTCGACTCGGTCGATCTGGAGGCCTTGAACGCGACCTCGCAGCAGTTCCGGCAGGGTGAAGCTCATCTGCAGGTTCTCGATGTGAGTGGGCGTCGTGGCACCTGGAATAAGGACTTGCATCGAGCTGATCCCGGCCGATCGCGCTCCCAGCCGTAGCCCATGGAGTTGTTGCAGCGTGATGGCGTGGTCGCGCAGCAGCAGGTTCAGCGTCTGTTGCAGCAGAAGATCCTTGTTCAGGAGGGTGGCGCCAACCAGCAGCATCGACACAGTCAACACGACCATCAGCACGATGGTCGGCCATCGAATTGCGCGTGTGCGATGATCCTGCATGGTAGAGGTTCCGCATCCGGTGAGTGACAGGCGGCAGTGTGCCACAGCGCGAGCATGTGTGCCCGGCGCCAGAGTGCGCACAGCGCAGGCACAATCTGCTTGTATAAAGCTGTATGCTCGCTTAACCTGCGCGCCGAGTCAGCCGGACAGTCGCTGTCGGGAGTTCTTCTTCATGCGTCATCGACGCGCGTCGAGGTGCCTGGCGGAGGAAAGTCCGGGCTCCACAGAGCAGAACGCCAGGTAACGCCTGGGAGGCGCGAGCCTACGGAAAGTGCAACAGAGAGCAGACCGCCAACCCCGGCGCAAGTCGGGCGGCAAGGGTGAAAGGGTGCGGTAAGAGCGCACCGCGCGACTGGCAACAGGCCGCGGCACGGCAAACCCCGTTCGGAGCAAGGCCAAATAGGAACCCAAGGGTGCTGCTCGCACTGGGTTCGGGTAGGCTGCTCGAGGCTGACAGTGATGTCAGTCCCAGATGAATGACTGTCCACGACAGAACCCGGCTTACAGGCTGACTCGCCTTTTTACTTCAGTTTCAATCAATTACCTCCCCTTTGAAGCGCGCAAACCTAATAAAGCACTTTAAGTGTTTTGTTTAGTGTTCTGATATTGCGTCAGTTCTCTTGTCTCAACCTGCTTCCTCCACGTAACTTCCGGATTTCCCTAAGCATTTTCCCTTCGTCACCCCCGCAAAAAGCGCAAATAAATCTTGCGTCAGTGTCTTATCCTGCCTATAGTGGCAGAACGTGGAGAAAAGTGGGTAATTCTGTAGAAAAGTGGGGCTCTGGGAAGGTCTGATCCCATTGGAAGCAGAAAAACGGGGCGAGGGTTCGCGGTGTTTCGAGGCGTCAATGTCATCAATCTGGATCCGAAGGGGCGTCTGGCCATGCCAGCACGCTATCGCGATCAATTGGTGACGCAATTCGCCGGTCGCCTGGTGGCGACGATCGACCCCATGGCCAAGTGCCTTCTGCTGTACCCCATCGACGTCTGGGAAGAGATCCAGAAAAAGATCGAGGCGCTCTCCAGCTTCAACGCAGATACCCGCAAGTTCCAGCGCATGATGATCGGCTATGCCACGGATCTCGAACTGGATGGCAGTGGTCGCATTCTGTTGTCCCAGGTGCTGCGCAATCACGCCGAGCTGGACAAGCACGTCGCGCTGGTGGGGCAGGGCAAGAAACTGGAATTGTGGAGCGAGCAGAACTGGGCCGAGCAGACGCAGCTGTGGCTGTCGCAGGCGAGCGCGGGCGGCGAGTTGCCGCCGGAACTTCAGTCGCTGTCGCTTTGATGAATTCTGGATGCGGCGTTCCGCTTTCGCCGTGGCAATTGGAAGGCGCTTGAGGACGGATTGAATGATGTCAGGCGCACTGCAACACGAAACGGTTCTGCTGGAAGCTGCGGTCGAGGCGCTGTTCTGCGCACCGGATGGCGTCTATGTCGATGGCACCTTCGGTCGCGGAGGTCACTCGCAGAGGATTCTGCAATGGTTGAACGAGCAAGGCCGGCTGCTGGCCTTCGACAAGGATGCGGCAGCAGTGCGTGTGGCACTTGAACGCTTTGGTGCAGACAGTCGCTTCGAGATCGTGCAGCGCTCCTTCGCCGATCTGCGCGAAGTGGTGGAGCAGCGCGGTCTGGCGGGAAAGCTGAGTGGAGTACTGCTGGATCTCGGCGTTTCATCGCCGCAGCTGGATGACGCGCAGCGCGGCTTCAGTTTCGTGCACGATGGCCCGCTGGACATGCGGATGAATCCGCAGGAAGGCATCAGTGCGGCGCAGTGGTTGGCAGAGGCTTCGGAGCAGGAGATCGCGGATGTGATCTACCGCTATGGCGAAGAGCGCTTCTCGCGACGAATGGCGAAGGCGATCGTGGCAAGGCGCCAGGTGGCTCCGATCACTGGAACGCTGGAGCTGGCGGAGATCATCAAGCAGGCCAATCCGGCATGGGAGAAGCACAAGCACCCGGCCACGCGGGCTTTCCAGGCGATCCGGATTCATGTGAATCGCGAGCTGGAGGATCTGCAAAGCGTGCTGGCACAAGCGCTGGATATGCTGCGGCCAGGAGGGCGGCTGGTGGTCATCAGCTTCCACTCTCTCGAGGATCGCATCGTCAAGCAGTTCATCAATGAGCAGGCGCGCGGTGACGATTTCCCTGCGGGAGTGCCGATACCCTTCGCGGATCTCAACCCCAGACTGCGCAAGCTGGGCAAGGCGGTGAAAGCCGATGCGAGTGAAGTGGCCGCCAATCCACGCTCGCGCAGCGCCATCATGAGGGTGGCGGAAAAACTGGCATGAACGAACCCTGAAAGAACGCAACCCCAGAACAAGATGCCCGATTCAAGTGAGCACATATGAAGAAGTCTCTCGGCACCTCCAGCATCGCAAGGGCGTTCACTTCCAAGACCATCTATCAGTGGCTGGGCCTGTTTTCGCCGCGCATGCTGCTGATCTGTCTGCTTTTGCTGGCCATGCTGGCTTCCGGCATAGCCGTCATCTACACCACGTTCAAGAATCGCTCCATGCTCAATGAGCTGCAGATGCTGCGCAATCAGCGCAACGAGTTGCAGGTGCAGTGGGGGCAGCTGCTGATCGAGCAGAGTACCTTCAGCCTGGACAGCCGGATCGAGCGCAAGGCCATCGACGAGCTCCAGATGACCGTTCCCGAGATTTCCGACGTTGTTATGGTGCGCTATGACTAGAGACGATGCCCAACACAAGCCGCTGACCTGGCGCCTGTACCTGATTCTTGCGGCGCTGCTGCTGTGCGTCATGGCGGTGATCTGGAAGCTCGCCAATCTGCATGTGCTGCAGCAGGACTTTCTCCAGGGACAGGGTGACGCGCGTACCATTCGTGTCGAGCCGCTGTCCGCGAATCGCGGCATCATCATGGATCGCAATGGCGAACCACTGGCGGTCAGCACGCCGGTGAAATCCATCTGGGTGAATCCACGTGAACTTTCCCAGGAACTGCGCGACATCGAGGTGCTGGCCTTTGCGCTGGAGCTCGATTCACAGCAGCTGGCGAGCAGCATAGCCGCCAACTCCGAGAAGGAGTTTCTCTACGTCAAGCGTCGCATTCCCCCGGCAGAAGCCGATCGCATTCTCGACATGAAGATCGCGGGTGTCTACGCGCGCACCGAGTATCAGCGCTACTACCCGCAGGGCGAGATCGCCGCCCATTTGGTTGGCTTCACCAATGTCGACGATGCAGGGCAGGAGGGCATGGAGCTGGCTTTCGACAACTGGCTGCAGGGTGTGCCCGGTCGTCAGCAGGTCATGAAGGATCGTCGCGGGCGCATCATCCGCGAGCTCGACACGCTGCAGCCAGCACAGGCCGGCAAGGACATGGCGCTGAGCATTGATTTCCGAATCCAGAATCACGCCTACAAGGAGCTCAAGTCCGAGTATCTGTTGCGCGGTGCGCGCTCTGCATCGGTAGTCGTGATGGACATCAAGACCGGCGAGGTGCTGGCCATGGTCAATCAACCATCCTACAACCCCAATAACCGGGGCGCGATCACGGATTTCAGTGCTCTGCGCAATCGCGCAGTGACGGATCTGGTGGAGCCGGGTTCCACGATCAAGGCCTTCACCGTGGCGGCTGCGCTGGAATCCGGGCGTTACACGCCCGAGACGCTGGTCGACACCAGCCCAGGTCGCATCCGCGTCGGTCGCGACTGGGTGACCGATGCCACCACGCGCGACATCAATCACGGCGTGCTCACCGTCGAAGGCATCATCACCAAGTCCAGCAATGTGGGCGCGAGTCTGCTGGCCTTGTCCATCGGACCGGAAGTGCTGCGCGATGTGCTCGCGCGCGTGGGCTTCGGCGTCGAGACCGGCTCCGGCTTCCCCGGCGAGCGCAGTGGCGTGTTGCCGGCCCATCGCCGCTGGTCCGACATCGAGACCGCCACCTTGTCCTATGGCTACGGTCTCTCTGCCTCCGCGCTGCAGATCGCCAGCGCCTATTCCACGCTGGCCGACGGCGGCGTGCGCAAGCCGGTGTCGCTGCTCAAGCTGGACGATGCCTCGCTGGAGGCGCTGCCGCGCGAGCAAGTGATCAGCGAGTCCGTGGCTCACGCTGTCATGAATGCACTGGAAACCGTGGTGGACAAGGAACGCGGTGGTGGCGCATCCGCCGCGAATGTGCCGCTCTACACCGTCGCCGGCAAGACGGGCACCGCACACATCGTGGGTGCTTCAGGCTATGAAAAGAATGCCTACAACTCACTTTTTGCAGGCTATGCGCCGGCCAATGATCCTCGCATCGTGGTGGTCATCATCATGAACGAGCCAGGCGGCAACGAGCACTACGGCAGCCAGGTGGCGGCGCCCTTGTTTTCTCGAATCGTGGCGGGAGCCATGCGGATCATGAACGTTCCTCCCGACGACATGGAAAATGCAGAAATCATGACACTGAGCGCCCTCTGACGGATGCCTGACAATGAACACAGCGGAAAAGATTGTGTACACCACCAGTCTTGAACAATTGCTCAGCGGTCTCGTGACACTGCCGACGCAACTGCCGGCGGAGTTCGATGTGCGTATCAGCGGCGTGACCCTCGACAGTCGCTCCGTATCGCCAGGTGATCTGTTCTTTGCCTGCTTCGGTCGCAATCATGACGGGCGCGATTACATCGATGCCGCGATCGACAAGGGAGCAGCGGCCGTTCTTGCGCAAGCGGACGCCCGCTGGCAGGGCATGAGTCTGCGTCGGGGAGTGCCCGTTCTGTGCGTCGACGATCTGGCAGCGCGGGTCAGTGCCATCGCCGGCCGCTTCTTCGACGAGCCCAGTGCGGCCATGACCATGATTGGCGTCACCGGCACCAACGGCAAGACCAGTTGCACGCAGTTCATTGCGCAGGTACTCGGAGGCATGGGGCGCTCCTGCGGCGTGATCGGAACTCTCGGACATGGCTTTCTGCCGACTCTCGAAGAGTCCACACACACGACACCGGACCCCGTGTTTCTGCAGGCTGCACTGGCCGATCTGCGTTCGCGCGGTGCCGACACCGTGGCCATGGAAGTGTCTTCGCAAGGTCTGCATCAGCATCGCGTGAGTGGCGTACGCTTCGACGTCGCCGTGTTCACCAATCTCACTCGCGATCATCTGGATTATCACGGCAGCATGGAGGACTACGCGGAGACCAAGCGTCGGCTCTTCATGATGGCAGGGCTGAGCAGTGCCGTGGTGAACATGGATGATCCCTATTCCTGCAGGATTCTCAATTCCCTTTCGCCCTCCGTGCGCAGCTATACCTTCAGCGTGACCAGTCCCCACGCGGACATTCATGCACAGAGCCTGCAACTGACGCCGCGCGGTTACCGTGCGCGTGTCAGCACGCCCTTCGGTGAAGGTGAGATCACCGGTGCGCTGCTCGGGCGCTTTAACTTCAGCAATGTGCTGGCCGTGCTGACCACGCTGATCGCGATCGAATCCGTGCGTCCGCATTTCTCGCTTGCCACTCTGCTGGAGCGCGTCGCACTGTTGCAGCCCGTGCCCGGACGCATGCAGATCGTGGCTCAGCCCGCTGACATCACGGCTGTCGTGGACTATGCCCATACGCCGGACGCCCTGCAGGTATCCCTGCAGGCGCTGCGCGAACATTTTCACGGCCGCATCTGGTGTGTCTTTGGCTGCGGCGGCAATCGTGACCAGGGCAAGCGACCCCTCATGGCCGAGATTGCCGAGCGCCATGCCGACATGCTGGTGGTGACGGATGACAATCCGCGTCTGGAAGATGCCGATGCCATCGTGCGGCAGATCGTGCTCGGTGTCACAGATACTGGCAAGCTGATCGTCGAACGTGATCGCGCCAGGGCGATCGCGCTTGCGGTGAGTCGTGCAGCGCCCAGTGATGTCGTCATGATCGCTGGCAAGGGGCATGAGAACTATCAGGACATCAAGGGCCAGAAATTGCCGTTCAGCGATGTCGCCCATGCCAGGGCTGCCTTGCAGAAGCGCGGTACTGCAGGAGGTGCTCGATGATCGGCACTCTGTCGCTCAGCGCTCTGCAGGCCGTGATTCCCGCCACGCTACATGGAGCGGATGCAGAGTTTTCGCGAGTCAGCATCGACACCCGCACGCTGCAATCCGGCGATCTCTATGTGGCACTGCGTGGCACGAACCTAGATGGCAATGCGTTTGTCGACCAGGCGTTTGCCAAGGGAGCCTGTGCGGCCGTCGTCAGTTCATCCTCCGCCGTCCATGCGCCTTGCCTGCTGGTGGAAGATACCAACGCGGCACTCGCCGAGCTCGCTCTGCTGAATCGCCAGCGTTCGTCCGCTCGCGTGGTGGCCATCACCGGAAGCCAGGGCAAGACCAGCGTCAAGGAAATGATCGGTCGGATACTGAGCGTATCGCGCAGAACACTGGTGACGCGTGGCAATCTCAACAATCACATTGGCGCTCCCCTGACGCTGCTCGAACTGGACGCGACCCATGAGCGTGCCGTCATCGAGCTGGGCGCGAGCGGCCTGGGTGAGATCGCCTGGACAGTGCGCCTGGCCAGGCCTGACGTAGCGGTGCTCACCAATGCCGCTGCCACTCACCTGGAAGGTTTCGGCAGTCTTGACGGCGTGGTGCAGACCAAGGGCGAGATCATCGATGGCCTGCGCGCCGATGGGATCGCGGTACTGAATGCCGACGACCCGCATTTTGCCGTCTGGCAGGCGCGTGCCGGCAAGCGTCGCGTGCTGCGCTTCAGTCTGCGTGACGCGACGTCTGACTACCATGCCAGCACGATCCAGACAGACGGACGCGAGGGCACGCACTTCACCCTGCATACCCCGGCAGGCGACTGCCGCATAGCCCTGCATCTGCTGGGGCTGCACAATGTGGCCAATGCCCTGGCAGCGAGTGCTGCCGCAATGGCGGCCGGAGCGACGCTCGCGGATGTGCGCACCGGACTTGCGCTGGTCCGGCCGGTCGCCGGTCGCCTGTGCCTGACCGAGGCTGCCAGTGGCGCAGCGCTGGTGGACGATACCTACAATGCCAGTCCCTCTTCCTTTCGCGCTGCCATCGATGTGCTCGCCGGTTTTCCGGGTCGTCGCATCGTGATCATGGGCGACATGGGAGAGCTGGGCAGTGATGCCGAGAGCGGACATCGTTTCGTGGGCGACTACGCGCGCAGCTGTGGCATCGACGCCCTGTGGGCGACCGGCCCGCTGAGCCGTCACGCGGTCGGCGGCTTCGGCGCAGGCGCGTTGCACTTTGCGTCCATCGACGGCTTGATCGCCCATGCACTGGGCAACACGAACGCGCAGTGCAGCGTGCTCGTCAAGGGGTCCCGCAGTGCCGGGATGGAACGTGCAGTAGAAAAACTCATCGCGGGAGACACCCCATAATGCTCGTCTGGCTTGCCAATTATCTGACGCAGATCGACAGCGGCTTCGCGGTCATCCAGTACATCACGGTCAGGGGGATATTCAGCATTCTCACTGCGCTGATGATCTCGCTGATCATCGGGCCGTGGATGATCCGGCGACTCAACCGCCTGCAGATCGGGCAGGTCGTGCGTGACGATGGTCCGTCCAGTCATTTCAGCAAGGCCGGCACGCCCACCATGGGCGGCGCGCTGATCCTGGTCAGCATGCTGTGCAGCACGCTGCTGTGGTCGGACTTGAGCAATCACTATGTGTGGATCACGCTGATTGTCACCTTCCTGTTCGGCGCCATTGGCTGGGTGGATGACTACCGCAAGGTCTTCGAGAAGAATCCCAAGGGGCTGCCTGCGCGCTGGAAGTATTTCTGGCAATCCGTCGTCGGTTTCGGGGCGGCTCTGTTGCTGTACTACACGGCGATTGGCCCTGCCGAAACCCATTACATCGTGCCCTTCTTCAAGGATGTCTCGATCAACGCCGGCTTCCTGTTCGTGCTCATCACCTATTTCGTCATCGTGGGCAGCAGCAATGCCGTGAACTTGACCGACGGACTGGATGGACTGGCCATTCTGCCGACCGTGATGGTTGGCGGGGCGCTGGGGATGATCGCGTATCTCGCCGGACATGTGGAGTTCTCGGAGTATCTGCGCATTCCCTATGTGGCCGGTGCAGGAGAACTGGTGATCTTCTGTGGCACGCTCGTTGGCGCAGGACTCGGCTTTCTCTGGTTCAACACCTATCCCGCCCAGGTCTTCATGGGTGATGTGGGAGCCCTGGCACTGGGTGCTGCCCTCGGGGTGGTCGCCGTGATCGCCCGGCATGAGATCGTGCTGTTCATCATGGGCGGCGTGTTCGTGATGGAAACCGTGTCGGTGATCCTGCAGGTCGGTTCATACAAGCTGACCGGCAAGCGCATCTTCCGCATGGCGCCCTTGCATCATCATTTCGAATTGAAAGGCTGGCCCGAGCCGCGCGTGATTGTCCGATTCTGGATCATCACCGTGATGCTCGTTCTTTTCGGGCTGGCCACCCTGAAACTGCGTTGAAACCAGCACAGGCGAACCAGGCATCGTGAATCACCAAGGCAGCAGCAGAATCATCGTGGGACTGGGCAAGACCGGCTTGTCCGTCGCACGCTATCTGCATTCACTCGACATGGATTTCGCCGTGGTTGACAGTCGACTCAACCCGCCAGGGCTGAGCGATTTTCGTCGCGAGTTCCCCACTGCTGAACTGGTGCTGGGCGACTTTCCTCTGCAGCGACTCCTGCAGGCGAACACTCTGATCGTCAGTCCGGGCGTGAGTCTGGAGACGCCCGCGATTCGCGCAGCCGCAGACGCTGGCGTCACGATCACCGGCGACATCGACATGTTCAGCCGTGCCGTCACCGCGCCCGTGCTGGCCGTGACCGGCTCCAATGGCAAGAGCACCGTGGTTTCCTTGCTGGGTGCAATGGCGCGCGCCGCTGGACTCAAGGTTGGCGTCGGCGGCAATCTCGATGGTGCCGAGGCGTCTCCGGCGCTGGACTTGCTGCGTGCCGGTCCGCATCAGCTGTATGTGCTGGAGCTCTCCAGCTTTCAACTCGAGACCACGGCGATGCTGGCGGCGAAGGCGGCCTGCATTCTCAATCTGAGTGACGATCACATGGATCGTTACGCCAGCATGCAGGCTTACGGTGCGGCCAAGCAGCGCATTTTCCTTGGTTGCGAGCATGCCATCGTCAACCGGGATGAGCCGGCCAGCGTGCCGCAGCAAGCCGGCCCTGTCCTGCACACCTTCGGACTCGACGCGCCGCAGGGCGATGCCTGGGGCATGCTGCTGCGCGACGGCAGGTCCTGGCTGGCGCGCGGCAACGAGCTGCTGCTCGGTGAGCACGAGATGAAGATCGCCGGACGTCACAATGTCGCCAATGCGCTGGCCGCGCTGGCCATGGGCGAGGCGGCCGGACTGCCGCTGCCCGCAATGCTCGAGGCACTGCGTCATTTCGCCGGTCTGCCGCATCGCTGCCAGTGGGTGCGCGAGCTCCACGGTGTGAATTACTACAACGATTCCAAGGGCACCAATGTCGGTGCATCGCTGGTCGCCATCGAAAGTCTTGGCGAGCTGTGCAGCGGCAGGCTCGTTCTGATCGCGGGCGGGATCGACAAGGAAGCAGACTTCGCTCCCATGCTGCCAGCCCTGTCACGCTTCGTGAAACTCGCTGTCCTGATCGGCCGTGATGCGGCGCGCATTGCTGACGTGATTCGTCACAGTGTGCAGGTGGTGTTTGCCGCGAGCATGGAGGCGGCTGTGCAGCTGGCTGCGGCACAGGCACAAGCGGGTGATACGGTGCTGCTCTCGCCAGCCTGCGCAAGTCTCGACATGTTCAACGATTTCGCGCATCGCGGCAGAGTCTTCACTCAGCTCGTGGAGGAACTGACATGAACACGCATGCAGCAACTCCTGCGATCTTCCGTCCGGTGGTGGCTCGGCATCAGCTGAATGTGCTCGTAGTCGTCACACTGCTGTTGATGAGCATCGGCCTGCTCATGATGACTTCGGCCTCGGTGGAGATTGCCAACGGCCTGTATGGTGACCCGTTCTTTTTCCTGAAGCGCCAGGTGTTCTTCGTGGTGCTGGCTCTCGCCATCGGACTGGGCACGCTGCTGGTCCCGGTGCGCTTCTGGTACAATATCTCGCCGCTGCTGCTGGTGGCCTCCTATGTCCTGCTGGCACTGGTGCTGGTGCCGGGCATCGGCCACGAAGTCAATGGCAGTTCCCGCTGGATCAATCTCGGCTTCTACAACCTGCAGCCGTCGGAAATGGCCAAGCTCTTCATGGTGTTCTACTTCGCCGCCTATCTGGAGCGGCGCCGCGAGGAAGTGATTGGCTCCTGGACCGGCTTCCTCAAGCCGATGCTGCTGCTGGCGGCGGCTATCGTGCTGCTGCATTTCGAACCCGATCATGGCGCGATGGTGATCATGATCGGAACCAGCTTCAGCATGATCTTCCTCGCAGGGGCGAAGTTGCACCGTTTCGCACTCGTGCTCGCGCTGTGTCTTGCTGCCGTGGCCGCACTCGCGATCATGAAGCCGTATGTGCTCGATCGCTTCGAGTCCTTCATGAATCCGTGGGCAGAAGAGTACGTCTACGGCGAAGGCTATCAGCTGACACAGGCGCTGATTGCCTTTGGTCGCGGTGGCTGGTTCGGCGAAGGTCTTGGCAACAGCATCCAGAAGCTCTATTTCCTGCCGGAGGCACACACCGATTTCGTGCTGGCAATCGTGGCCGAGGAATTCGGACTGATCGGTGTGAGCGTGGTGATCGGGCTTT